>DASZVM010000428.1:0-18417 GCA_035547295.1 Puia sp.
GCTACCTCCGGTATGAACAACAAATATACCAGGAGGCTGAACAGCAGCAGGGCCGCGGCATATATAGCGTCCCCCAGCCAGCCCCAGCGGTCGGCCGCATAGGTGATGCCATAAGACCATGTAAACCCATACAGCAGCAGATACAGGGTGGACAGATGGGTGTCCGTGTAATAATGATCGAACTGGTACCCTATTTCCAGGGCGCCTCCCATAAACAGCAGCAGGCTTGCGGCAATAATAAAGGCGATGCCTTTCTGCAGCCGGAATAACAGATAACAGCAGGCTGCCGTATAAAGGGTCGTCATCAGACCCTTATTGAAAAAGACAGACAGGGGATGTTTATCGAAGGGCAGGTAATAGGTCGACACCCAATCCATCAGCAGGCTTACCAGCGTGGCTGTCCATACGGTATAGGCTGCCCATCTGATAAGACGGATGCCCGACTTGCGGGAAAGCCAGTACAGGAGCACCGACTCCGAAGCCCAGAATAAAGTGATATAATGCCCATGCAACTGGATGGGCGCGGTAAGAGAAATAAACGTTAGCGTAATGCCGATCAGCAGATAGAGGATATTGGTGTCGACCTTCCTCTTACGGAATAGGAAATACGATATCCCCAGATTGAACACCGCCATGCATGCGCTGAACAGACCCTGGTATTTTACTGCTCCCATAGCCGTCAGCAGGTACAAGCCCGCCGCAAAATATAAACAGGTATTTGCCAGCAGGATGCCGAAATCCGAAGCGATGAATTTCTTATTCTCCCGGATGTTATGGGCGATGTTGATGATAAAGAACAGGATATAAAAAGCCGTTGCAAACAGGAAAGCCCCTTCGAACGTGGCTCCATCCGTATTGCCCGGCAAAGTTGCCAGCCAGCTGAGGAACAGGATCGCCGTAAACCCAAATGCCAGCAGGTTCAGCAGCCGCCAGGCTTTGCGATAGGCCATGACCAGCAGACCCGTATTGAGGATCAGCAGATAGCTGAACAGCACTTTGTAATTACCGCTGCCATTGCTTACCAGGAAAGGCGTGACAAAGCCGCCCACCAGGGCAATGATGGCCAGCTCCTGCCGGTCGTACAATAGAGAGAGGATCACGGCAAAAGCGGTGATCACGAGCATGATGACAAAGGCTACAGGCTGGCTGAACAATTGATACTGGTGATAAGCCAGCGCTATGGAGAAATACAGCACGGCCAGACCTCCCCCTACAAGCACACTGCTGAAAGCTTTATAGCTGTTGCGCAAAAAATGGGCAATACCTATCAGGATGCCTCCGCACAGCACACCGATACCCACACGGCCCGCAGGGCCTATCCAATCGTTGTCGATGGCATATTTTACAAAAAAGCCGATGGCAAGTACCAGGATCCCGATACCTATTTTGCTTACCAGGTTCTCCCCGATGAATTTTTCCAGGTCGGGATGTTTTTCAAAAAAGCCGGGTTTATGAACAGGGGAGGCGGGAGGTGTTTCCTGCCTGGTATCACGCTGCCCGGTAGATGAAGCCTGGAATACGTGCGGTTCGGTGATCTCCGGGCTGGGCCGAACCTCTGGCCGGGGAGTCCTCTCCACTGGCCTGGTCGTTTCGGGATACTCCCTTAAACGCCTTATCTCTTTTTCCAGCCGATCTATCCGTTCAAAAGTTCGGTTCCTGAACGTGACGATCAGTATGACCAGGACAATAAAAAGTAATATGACAAGTACTTCCATGTTCGGGACGTTAGCCGATAAAGATAATCGGTAAGTTCCGTAACTGAAAGCCCCTGGTAATTAGTTCATTTCCAGCTCCAGAAAGACGGGACAATGATCGCTTTGCTTTACATCCGGGTATATTTCCGCACGCAGGATGTTTTGCCCCAGGGCCGTAGTGACGTTGATATAGTCGATACGCCAGCCTTTGTTCTGCAGCCGTACGGAAGGGAAGCGCTGACTCCACCAGGTATATTGATGAGGATCAGGGTTCAATTGCCGGAAAGCATCCACCCAGCCGCTGCCGAGAAATTTATCCATCCAGGCCCGCTCATCCGGAAGAAAACCCGAGGAATTCTTGTTACCCTTGGGGTCATGGATGTCGATCTCCCTGTGTGCAATATTATAATCCCCGCATAAGATCAGCTTGGGATACTTATTCTTTAACGTCTCCAGGTAAGTATGGAACTCATCCAGCCAGGAGTACTTGTAGGTCTGCCGTTCATCCCCCGTCGTACCGGACGGGAAATAAGCATTGATCAGACGGATGTCCCCAAAATCCATTTGCAGCACTCTTCCCTCGTCATCGCTGACCTTATGCCCGGTGCCATATTCCACATGGTCGGGGACCCGTTTGGTAAAGACCGCAACGCCGCTGTATCCCTTTTTCTGGGCGGAGAACCAATAGTCATGATATCCCAGGTCCGTAAAGGCCTTATGGTCCACATTTTCCCGGTGGGCCTTGGTTTCCTGGATACAGACGATATCCGCCGGGTCTGTTCTCAGCCAATCAATAAGACCTTTGTTCATCGCGGCACGAATGCCATTAACATTGTAGCTGACAATACGTAATGATGACATAATGAGGATTGCTTTAAATTTGCCATTCGGATAATCAGACAACCGCAAGGTACTATTTGTCCCTGAAACAAGGATTTTTTGGGAGCAATAGCCCGGTGAAAGTAAACTTGGTATGTAACATGGAAAAATTAGATAGGATCATTCCCGCAGGCGCGGGCGAAACCCAATTCCTGGAAGGCCCTAAAAGCAGGGGCTATGAGCTGAAGTTTGCCTGGAAGATCTTCAGGGAATTTATAAAAGGGTTCCGTACCCTCCATTTCGTGGGGCCTTGTGTCACGGTATTCGGTTCCGCGCGTTTTAAGGAGGACCATCCTTATTACGAGGCCGCACGGCAGATAGGTCGCCGGATTGCCGCCCTGGGCCTCACAACCATGACGGGTGGAGGGCCCGGCACCATGGAAGCCGCTAACCGGGGTGCTTTTGAACAAGGAGGACATTCCATAGGGTGTAATATCAAGCTGCCTTTCGAGCAGAAACCAAACCCTTACGTACAGACCAGCATCACCTTCGAGCATTTCTTTGTGCGTAAAGTGATGCTCGTAAAATACTCCTACGCTTTTGTCATCATGCCTGGCGGCTTTGGGACCATGGATGAGTTCTTTGAGACCCTGACGCTCGTCCAGACCAAGACCCTGGTCCAGTTCCCCATCGTCCTCTTCGGAGTGGAATACTATCGGGGGCTATGGGAATACATGGAATATATGGCCACCCAGGGCACTATCGCAAAACAGGACCTCTCATTGGTATTGCTTACGGACAGCCTGGATGAAGCCGCCGCCCATATCGATAATTTTATAAGAAAGAACTATCGCGAAAGCCCCCGCAGACGCAAATGGTGGCTGTTTGAGAAATACAAACAATATAAGACCGTCTGACAGTTATTGGTGAGCCGCTGGCAGAACGCTCAAAAAGGGTATCCGGTCCTTACTGTAATCATACTGATAGATCCCTTTGTCGGACGACACCAGCAGACGGTTGCCCGTGGCAATCGCGTCGTATGCGCTCCCCGTTGCAAGTGTCTTTACAAATTTCAGCGAGGTTGGATCGCTTGCATTAAAGACCTTCATGCCGTCTGCGTCACAAACAAATAAGAATTTTCCATCCTTGCTCAACCCCATTGGTTTTTTCAGCGGATAAGTCTTTACCAGCTGAGGATTATTCAGATCCTTTACGTTCACGACATCCAGTTCGTTGGCCGCTCCGCCGCACCAGGTACCTTCATGCAGCGTGACATAGGCATAATCTCCATCCGTGATCACCGGGTCGCAGGCTTTTCCGTGCCAGAATGTTCCGTTTGCCACCGGAGCGTCCGGGTTGGTGAGATCATAGATATATACGCCTGTAGACGAGCCCAGGAATAGCTTGTTCCGGAAAGGATAAATGGTCTCCAGGTCAAAGCCCGCGTTTATACGTGTGCCCAATGCAGGCTGTGCGGCATTTTGGAGATTGATGATCTGCAGACCGTGGTCATCAGACAATGCATACAGACGGTCATTGAGAAGGACCATTTTTGCCATGGAGCCGCCAATCCCCAGCGTACTGGAAGAAGAAAACGCCTGATCGAGGAACATGGGACATTGACAGCCATAGGTGGGTGGGTCCTTGGTAAACTTCTTTGTCCAGCCGGTGATCACACTGTCGTCGGTGATCAAATGCCCATTCACATATTTACGCATGACAAAAAGATGGGGCAGCTGACCCGTGATCCTTACATGACGTACGTCCGATATATCGATGGCCAGCAACGCATCATACATGTCCGCATACAGCGTATTGCCTTTTATGGCGATGTCCTGGTTGCCGGGGACCGAAATAAATGCAATTTGTACAGGACTGGCAGGTTTCCTGTTGTCGATGACATGGATGCCCTTGTTCATATCGTTTACAAAAATGTAAGGGCCATTGATATAGATCTTCCCGGCAGAGTCGATGCCCCGGGCCGGATTGCCGTTGATGGCCGCAAGCGCAGCCGATCGGGATGTATATATCGGCTCATACACCGTATATAGTTTCCCACCGCTTTTGTCGCACCCTGGTAAAAGAAAAAAGGAACAAGCCCCTGCAAAAAGACATAACAGCAGGGCGGGGTAGAAGTATTTCTTCATAAACAGGCTTTTCAGTCTGACAAAAAAGCCGTATCACCCCGTTGCATTGACAGACAGTTTGTCCAGAAGTCCCCGGCCGCCTACTTCTTGCCGCCTGTAGGTATCCGGAACCCCAGGCTGAGGATCATCTCATATGTACCGAATGCCTGGCGGGCCTTGCCTTGATAAACTTCCAATCCGGAATAACGTGCATAGTCCAGCTTATTGGAATATTCAAGATAGACATATTGGAAGAATGTCGCACGTATACAACCCTCAAAGCCTACATTCCAGCCGCCAAACTGGAATCCCGCATCATTCTTTTGCCCAAACAGGCTGTTGTCGACATGGGGGATCACAGGACCGATGCCACCCTTGGCCAGCAGGTCCAGCTTTACTTTCCGGGAAGAGAGAGGCAGGAAGTGCCAGCTTTTGACAACATTGAAAAGCAGGAAATTAGCCCCATTGTTCAGATAGTAGTAAAAACCGTTGGCTTCATTAAAGGCGACAGTGGAATCCACCGCGTGATGATTCAATGTCCCTTTTATACGCGCATTCTGATCGGCGAAAATGAACTTTGTATGGTCGAAGTTGATCTCGAATGCCCACCCTTTTTCCTCGTTCAGCACAAAGCCCAGCCGGTAATTGTATTGCGGGATGGTCAGGGCCTTGGAGAAAAGACCTTCATCCCATCCCCGATGATCGTGCCCTTTGATATTTTTAAATGTGTAATCATTTCCAAGCGAAGGTTGTGAGACGTGTACGCTGCTATGCGTATACCATTCCGTATTATATCCCCAGGAGAAATAGACTTCCTGGATAAAACGTCTTCTCTTTTTTTCCTGCGAGAAGCTGCGGTAGGGAAGAAAAAGGGTGACGAATACGATGGAGACCAGGCCGTAGCTAAGTCTTACTTTTGACTTTCTCATAATCAATGCCTTTCAGAAAAGAATACTTTTGCGGCGTAAAATTAGGCAAAAATGAGTTAACCGCATGTTATCAGCTTTTCTGGTCTCATCAGGCGTCATACTCCAATATTGGCCTCAGCCATCTTTCCACTTCTTCCAGCGGCATCCCCTTCCGGTCAGTATAATCCAGCACCTGGTCTTTCTCGATCTTTCCAACCCCAAAATACTTGCTTTCCGGATTAGCAAAATACCAGCCGCTGACAGAAGCTGCAGGATACATCGCCAACGATTCCGTCAGCACGATACCCGCTTGCTTTGTAGCATCCAGCAGCGCAAACAGTTTCCGTTTCTCTGTATGGTCCGGGCAGGCGGGATATCCCGGCGCCGGACGTATACCCTGATATTCTTCCTTTATCAGCTGCTCGTTGTCCAGGTGCTCGCCTTTTACATACCCCCAGAACTCTTTCCTTACCCGCTCGTGCAGGAGCTCGGTAAAAGCTTCCGCCAGCCTGTCTGCCAGCGCTTGCAGGGTGATCTTGTTATAATCGTCATGCGCCTCCTGAAAGCGTTTGAGATGGGGTTCGATACCTTCGATAGTAACGGCAAAGCCGCCGATATGGTCCCGCTTGCCAAAGGATTTTGGCGCTATAAAGTCCGCAAGGGAAATATTGGGCTGGTCTGCCGCCTTTTTCACCTGCTGTCGCAGGAACTCCAGACGTACAGGGGCGTCCCCTGCATCCACCGTCACCGTATCCTTTCCATCCGAATTGGCCGGCCAGAAGCCGATGACAGCCCGGGCCCTGAGCCATTTCTCGTCCACTATCTGCTGTAGCAATGCACGTGCATCGTTGTATAGCTTGGTGGCTTCGGCGCCTACGTGCTCGTCTTTTAATATCTGGGGGAATTTCCCGTGCAGTTCCCAGGCAATAAAGAAAGGACCCCAGTCGATGTAGGGCACGATCTCCGCCAGGTCATAGCCGTCAAACGTTTTTGTTCCCGTGAACCCCGGCGTTACAGGCGTGAAATGCTCCCAATCTATCTTTACCTTGTTCTCCTGCGCCTTTGCAAGCGTGAGATATTGTTTTACCGTCTTCTTTTTGCTAAAGTCCTCTTTGAGTTTCCTGTATTCTTCTTTTATACCCCGCAGGAAGTCCGGTCTTTGTTCCTGGCTTAGCAGCGAGCCTACGACGGTAACGCTGCGGGATGCATCCAGCACGTGCACCACCCCGTTCTCAAATTCAGGGGCGATCTTTACCGCCGTATGCATACGCGAAGTGGTCGCTCCGCCGATGAGCAGTGGTAAGTCGAAGTTCTGCCGCTTCATTTCTCTTGCTACATGCACCATCTCGTCCAACGAAGGCGTGATCAACCCGCTGAGCCCGATGATATCCACTTTTTCCTTTTTGGCCGTCTCCAATATCTTGTCGGCAGGCACCATGACACCCAGATCGAGGATATCATAACCGTTGCAGCCCAGCACCACACCGACGATGTTCTTGCCGATGTCATGCACATCCCCTTTTACAGTGGCAAGAAGGATCTTGGCAGCACCAGCAGCCTCTCCGTTGCCGGCCGTTCCGTTAGCTTCCGCTTCCAGCCGGCGCTGCTCTTTTTCCTGCTCGATAAAAGGTGTGAGCACAGCTACGGATTTCTTCATCACACGGGCGCTCTTTACCACCTGGGGAAGGAACATCTTGCCGCTGCCAAAGAGATCGCCCACCACATTCATACCATCCATCAAAGGTCCTTCTATCACATCCAGCGGCTTGGGATATTTCAACCGGGCTTCTTCCGTATCTGCGTCGATATAATCCGTGATGCCGTTTACCAGGGAATGTTTCAGTCTTTCTTCCACGGACCCCTTGCGCCAGGCCTCGTCCTTTACCTCCGTCTTGTCTTTTGCCTTTACCGTCTCTGCAAACGCCAGCAGCTTGTCGGTAGCTTCCGGGTTACGGTTGAGGATCACATCCTCGCACAGCTGCCGCAGCTGAGGCTCTATTTCGTCGTATACCACCAGCTGGCCGGCATTGACGATACCCATATCCATTCCAGCCTTGATGGCATAGTAGAGGAATACGCTATGCATGGCCTCGCGGACGGGTTCGTTGCCCCGGAAGGAGAAAGAGATATTGCTGACGCCTCCGCTGATACGGGTCAGCGGCATCCTTTGTTTGATCTCCCTGATGGCTTCGATAAAGTCCACCGCATAGTTGTTATGCTCTTCGATACCCGTGGCGATAGCGAATATATTGGGGTCGAAAATGATATCTTCAGGATCATAACCCACTTGCTGCGTCAGTACATCATATGCCCGCTGGCTGATGTCTACTTTTTTACGAAGGGTGTCCGCCTGCCCGGATTCGTCAAAGGCCATCACGATGACCGCGGCACCATAGCTTTTACAGATGATGGCCTGCTCAATGAATTTTGCTTCACCTTCCTTTAAGGAGATGGAGTTGACGATACATTTCCCCTGTACGCATTTTAAGCCTGCCTCTATGATGGAGAATTTCGAGGAGTCGATCATGATGGGGATCTTGGCAATATCCGGTTCGGCCTGCAGGAGGTTGAGAAAGGTTTGCATAGCCTTTTCTCCTTCCAGGAGAGCGTCATCCATGTTGACGTCCAGCACCTGGGCGCCATTTTCCACCTGCTGGCGGGCTACGCTGAGCGCTTCCTCATATTTATTCTCCCGGATGAGCCGGGCAAATTTCTTCGAGCCCGTAACATTCGTACGTTCTCCTACATTGAGAAAATTGGTTTGGGGTCTTACCACCAGCGGTTCAAGACCGGACAAACGCAAATACGGTTTAATAGTGACTGCTGACATCTTATTTGATCAAATCCTTTTTATAGTTTTACTAGACCAGTTCCTTTTCTACCACCGGCAGGGGTCTGGGCCGGATGCTGGCAACATGTTCCGCAATATGCCGGATATGGTCGGGGGTAGTGCCGCAGCAGCCGCCCACGATATTCACAAATCCGTTTTCTGCCCATTCTTCGATAAAGTGAGCCGTCTGTTCCGGCTGCTCGTCATACTCTCCCATTGCATTCGGCAACCCCGCATTGGGATAAGCCGAAGTATAACAGGCAGCTATCTGGCTCAGCTCCTCTATATGACTGCGCATCTCCACGGCCCCCAGGGCGCAATTCAACCCGATGCTCAACGGTCTGGCATGCATGACGGAAACATAAAAAGCTTCCAGTGTCTGACCGCTGAGGGTCCTGCCGCTGGCGTCCGTAATGGTACCGCTGATGAGTATGGGCAGCTCCTTTTGAGCGCTATCCCGAAAATATTTTTTGATGGCAAAGATAGCTGCCTTCGCATTCAGCGTATCAAAGATGGTTTCTATCAGCAGCACATCCACCCCGCCCTCGACAAGCCCCTTCACCTGCTCGTAATAAGCGGCAGCCACCTCGTCGAAGGTGACGGCCCTGAACCCCGGGTTGTTTACGTCAGGGGAGAGAGAAAGCGTCTTATTCATGGGTCCGATGGCCCCGGCTACAAAACGGGGTTTATCAGGGTTACGGGCCGTATAATCATCGGCCGCCTTCCTGGCAATACGGGCGGCGGCTACATTGATCTCGAAGGCCAGCGGTTCCATATGATAATCCGCCATGCTGATCACCTGTGCATTGAAAGTATTGGTCTCGATGATGTCCGCGCCCGCATCAAGATATTCTCTATGGATACCCTCGATAATGGCAGGCTGGGTAAGACATAACAGGTCATTATTCCCCTTCAGGTCGGATGGCCAGTCGGCGAAGCGCTCGCCCCGGTAATCCTTTTCCTCCAGCTTATGCCGTTGGATCATGGTACCCATGGCCCCATCGATGATGAGGATGCGTTCTTTCAGACAGTCTTGAATTGTCTTCTTCATGGTAATAGCTCCTTTTTCCGCGCTCTTCCCGCGGATACTAATTAACAATTGACCAAACGCTTATTTGAGTAGAAAAATTTTCTGAACGGAGAAACAACGGGAGAAAACGTTTATTAGTTCAGTTTTTACTCTTTGCCAAAGCGCTGGCATTGGCCGGACAGGCTGAACAATAAACAAATCCGCCTGTTCCGGATACAAATGTACATAAAAACCGTGGATTAACAAAAGAGCATGTCTGCCATGCCCCGGAGGCCTCGCCGGAAGGAACTAACGCCCTGCCATGTAGCTTTCTACGGGTAGACGGTTCGTAATGCTCCGGGCCAGGGTCATTTCATCCGCGTATTCCAGCTCTCCCCCGAAGGCAACGCCTCTGGCGATGGTGGTAAACCGGGCCCCGCAGCCCTGCAACCGTTTTTGAATATAATAGATGGTAGTATCCCCCTGTATAGTGGGGTTGAGGGCGAAAATAAGCTCCTGGGTATGCTCTATCTGTACCCTGTTGACCAGGGCCTCGATATTCAGCTGATCAGGACCTACTCCGTCCAGGGGAGAAATGATCCCGCCCAAAACGTGATAAGTGCCGTTGTATTGCTGGGTGCTTTCGATGGCAATGACCTCCCGGATGCTTTCCACCACACAGATGAGCTCCTGCTTGCGGAGGGAATTGGCGCAGATGGAACAGATATCCGCATCGGCCACATTAAAACAGCGTTGACAGAACTTGATCTCCTGCCGCATCCGGATCAATGTTTCGCCAAAACCCTGGACTACCGAGGCATCTGTCTTCAGCAAATGAAGCACCAGGCGAAGGGCCGTTTTCTTCCCGATGCCTGGTAATTTGGCAAATTCGTTCACCGCGCTCTCTAGTAAATCGGAGGAAAATTGCATACAACAAAGATACGACAACCCCGTTAGTTCCGCTCATCACCCGGGTCCTGTCCACGGCGGGTTAAAGCGTTATATCCACGTCATTGTCCCAGTTGGCTTTGACATTCAGCTTCTTCTTTATTGGGACTACCCGCTCAGGCTGCCGGTGCTTCCCAAAGAACTGCCCCGAGTCCCAGATCCCGTTGCCATTGGAGTCGTAAAGGATGCGCAGCTCATACTCCCCGGGGGCAAACAGCATCTGGCGGAACTCCTTCCCGCTTTTGAACGCATAGGAGAATTTGACGGCATCCTGGACGACGAATTGCAGGACAGGTTTTTTGGAAAGATCCAGGTTAAGCACCCGGACCCGGACCTCCCCGTAGTCGATGTCTTTTTTGGTATGGAAGGAAAGGGTATCGATTTTCAGCAGCTTTCTTCCCAATGTGTCCTCTGCAAAGTCTTTGGCGAAGATCAGGTGATATCCGGTGCTGGGAGGCCAGGTATAGAATAGGTGGAACAGCTTGGCCGTAGTATCCCGTTTGAATTGATAGCTCTTTGGGTCGATATCGTGATAGCTGTCGTCGGTAAAACGGATCTTGGTGGAATCAAAGAGCTTCAGGGGAGTGGCGAATTGGATCTTGAAAGTATCGAGGATATCGAATTCACCGCCGGAAATATTGGTCTGCAGCTGCAGCCGCTTGTCCTTCTCTTTGTCCTTCTCCTTCTCTTTTTCCTTGTTGCTGGCATTGCCCCCTCCCTTGTTCCCCGAACCGCTTTTGGTAGTGGCCTTTTTGCTTGTATCCGGTTCTACAAAAGCATACAGCGTAGAGGGCGGCGTGTTGGCCCCGATGACCACCGGTGTGTCTGAAAAAGCAAATAATGAGGCGGCGGAAAGATATCTGCGGGTACCTGCATCGTCCTTCATGGCATAGAGGGCGTATTTACCCGGCTCGATATAGCGAAAACGGAATCTGCCCAGCGTATCCACCCTGGCAACGTAGCGGGGTTTCTCCTTTACGACAGCCGAATCGTCCAGGTTCCGGTGCAGCATGACGATCAGGGTGCTGTCCACCTTACCCGTGTTGGCCACCAGCACATTACCGGAAAATGTCATGGAGTCCAGGTATCTGCCCGTGGAAAAAACATAGGTAAACCCTTTCAGGATATTGCCTTCATTGACATCCCGGATGGCATTGCCGAAATTGAACGAATAGGTGGTATTAGGCTGCAGCGTATCCTTTATGCGTACCGTCAGCGTCCTCAATTTCGCATCCACGATAGGTTCTACTTTAGGGACAGGAGAGACGATCAGTTCTGTCCGCACGTCCTTGGGGTCAATATACTCGTCAAAATTAAAAACGATCTTATTGGGAGTGATGTTCCTGCTGGAATCCCGGGGTGTGACATACACCAGCTTAGGCGGCAGGCTGTCCCTGGGACCCCCCAGGGGAGGGACGATATTGGCACAGCCAGGTCCACCCAACAGGCTGATGATAGTGATAAAAAAGAGAAGGAAAAATGACGGACCTTGCTGGATCTTCATGCTGTAAAAATACGGTGATTGATGAAAGTAGCTTGCTAATAATAGCTTAAATCTCCTCCTCAGCCTCCTCCTCGCTGATCTCATGCAATGCAACGGCAAGGTTGTTCGTCTTGACAAAATTGCACCAATGGCAATCCGGCTCACCGCAGCCCGTATAGAATTCCCGGTTCTGGATCTTTTGCCAGGTAGTCTCTATTTGCTGCGTGACCGTGGTGATGTCGGCCGGTGTGATCGGGATCTTTACTTTCCGGTAATCCTTTTTCTTATCCGGCTCGACAAAGTCGAATTCCGTGCTGACCACCTTCCAGTCCTTTTGCTCATAGCTATCCACCAGTATCTTATAGAACACCGCCTGCCGCCAGTAGTCCCCTCCGTTAGGGGTATTGGGATTGGGAGGCGCCAGCTTATCCCTTGCCTTGTCTACGTCTCCCGTTTTGTAATCCACTACATTGACCTCTTTTCCCAGGAATTCCAGCTTGTCTAATTTACCCTTTAGAGGTACACCCTTTACCATCACGTTCCGGATATTCCTTTCCACCGCCACTATCTTATTCCACTCGTGGATGTATTTGTCGTAATAGTTGCCCAATACTTCCAGACCGTATTCCATCCGGCGGGCAAAAGCCTCCCGGGTAAAGATCTCACGGTGACGATGCATATACCATCTGAAATCCTGCAGCATCTCCTCCTTTTCCGGAAATTGTTCTGCCGCATGGGCCTTCATCTTTTCAAACAGCCGTTGAAGGGCGAAATGCACCGCGCTGCCGAATTCAGTCGCTTCATTCTTGGGAGAAGGTATCCGTACCAGGTTCCTGTAATAGAATTCCAGGGGGCATTTGAGATAGTTGTTCAGCGCCGTCACGTTCATCACGAATTTTTCCAGCATACGGCTGATAAATGCTTCTTCCGCTGCCGCGATCTCCGGCGCAATCGTTTCGGTGAAGGGTAGGGCTGAAAAGTCGGCTTTGACCTCATCCGGAACGACGATCTTTTCCACCGGCAGCGTATGCTGGTCCAGGATCTCCGCAATAAAAACGGAAGGCTCCAGCTCCTTGCCATCGGGACGGAAGCGGGCATAAGAGATAAATAAATGCTGCCCCACCCGGGTCAGGGCCACATAGAAGAGCCTCCGCAGCTCTTCTTCGTCCGAAGCCTTTGATTCACCGTTTGCACGGGAAGAGAACAAGGTATCCGGGTATTTATAGCCGCCGCCCGGCTTGCGTTTCTTTTCCCAGGTGGCTGCATTGGCACCGGCAAAAAAGACATATTCGAACTCCAGCCCCTTGGAGCCATGGGCCGTGAGAAGATTGACAGCTTTGTCGCTGCCCGCCACTTGTATAAGGGGAAGGGAAATGCCGTTGTCCTTCATCAGGTCGATCATCTGAACCAGTCTCTGCAGGTTCAGGTCCGGATCACGACGGGATTCCTCTTTTATAAAGTCGAAGAGAGCCGTGATCACCTGCATCAGCCAGATCTTATCAGGGCTTTTCAGGACATAGGCCAGCAGGCCGGTGTCACGGATACAACGCTCGAATAAGGTTTGCAGGGTGACATTGACAGCGTCTCCTATCAGCTTTTCCAATGCGTGGCTGGCCTTTTTCATACCCTCCGGCAAGCCGGTGTCAAAGAGGTCCCGTGCAGGACGGTTGGCCTTTTCATGCAGCAGACGGCGGAGAGAGGTCTTTTGCTCACTGAACTGGCGGTCTGCCACCTCCACGGAGAGCTTGGCTATTTCGATAGGCGGAATGGAAAAGAAGTCGAAGTGCAGGATCTCGAACAGCATTTCATCCCCTCCATAAGGGGCGTCATGTTCGGCTGCCAGATAACGTAATAAAAGGAGGATCTTTTGTGCAAAAGGTTCCTCGAAGAGGTTAAGGTTGCGTTTACTGTATACCGGTATCTTCTTCAGCTGCAGGAACCGGGCGATCTCTTCGCCGTATTTATTCTCCTTGTAGATGATGGCGATCTTCCCCGGGGGTACCCCTATCTCATTTACCAGCTTTTCCACGTGCAGGGTGATATCCGTCATTTCTTCACGTGAGTCTTTGTATTCCAGGATACGGGGTGGATATTGCAGCGTGCTGATAAGCGGGTGGCTGGAGACGAGTTCCTTTGAAAGCCCCGGCAGCTGGCGGACCAGCCGCTCTTCATTCTTGTCGATCAGCGTCCGGGAGATATCCAGGATGGGCTGGGTGCTCCGGTAGTTATTGGTAAGCACTACCGTGAGCAGCTCTTTCTCGTATTGATGGGCGAAGTCCAGCATGTTCTCCACGTTGGCGCCTTGAAACCGGTAGATGCTTTGGTCATCATCCCCTACGACAAACACATTGGGCTGTTCCCAATAGCTGATGAGCAGGCTCACCAGTCTGTTCTGGGTACCGCTGGTATCCTGGTATTCGTCCACCAATATATATTGGTATCGTTCCTGGTAGCTGGCCAGCAGCGTTTTATTCTCTTCGAATGCCCGGATGACCCAGTTGATCATATCGTCGAAATCATAGCGGTTGCGCCTTCGCATCAGGTTCTGGAAACGATCGAATTCGTCAACTGCCGCACGCAGCTTGCTCATTTTTTCCGTCTCTTCGGCGATCTTGTCGGTGCGGACATCTCCCTTCTTAAATTCCTTTGTGGCCCGTTTGGCGATATATTCGTCCCTGGTCGGCAGCTCTGCCAGGTATTGATCGATCTTATTATTGATAAAGGCCGGTGTCCATCCTTCCCGTTTCATGGTGGAAAAGAGGTTGGCCAGGTTGCTCATCTCGAAATAGACGTCGCCCCGATAGCGTTTGAGGGGGTGGTTCTTGGGAAATTCATCGATAAGGGTCTTAAAGAACTGGATCTTTTCCAGGTCCGATATAGGGTCCAGGCTCGTCTTTTCAAAAAGGGGCAGGTTTTCCTGGATGATATCGTTACAAAAGCTGTGAAACGTATGAATATTAACTTTATAGGCGTCAGGACCGATAAAGGAAAGGAGACGCCGCCGCATGGCGATGGCTCCCGCATCCGTGTAGGTCAGACAGAGGATATTTTGGGGGGATACATCGGTGTCTAAGAGTATTTTCCCGATACGGGCGGCCAGGATCTGGGTTTTCCCCGTACCTGGACCGGCTATCACCATGACAGGCCCCTCCGTTGTGTCGACGGCCAAACGCTGCTGATCATTCAGCTTGTGGTATTCTTCCTGGAAATGCTGTTGGAGTTTTTCCCGATGGATGGACATGGCATAAAGGTAAGGGACTGGCTGGAATTCTCCTCCCATCCCGGGACACCTCTTGCCCCCTTTTGCCCTATCCCGGCATACTCTGAGAGGGATAGTTTAAACGGGTTTCCCAATAAAACAATACGCAGAAACCCTTATCGTTATACCATATTAATCCCTAATTTGGAAAATCCGGTCTAATAATTTGGAAAATGTCTTGATATGGGAATAAATTAGCCGATTCGACGTTAGAATCATATCCCTATATAAACGCAAATATGAAAAACCATCATCCCTTCAGAGTTTTTATCGTCGAAGACGATGTCTGGTATGGCAGTATGCTCCAGCATTATCTCTCCCTTAATCCAGAGTACGAAGTCAAAAGGTTTGAATCTCCCAAAGATTTTTTTGCCCAGCTCCATGAGAATCCGGATGTGGTGACATTGGATTATTCCCTGCCGGATTGTGATGGTGCGGAGGTGCTGAAAAAGATCCGTGAGCATAATCCCGACATACGGGTCATTGTCATTTCCGGTCAGGAAGACGTGGCTACGGCGATCAATCTCCTGAAGAATGGGGCTTTTGACTATATCGTGAAGGATGATGATACAAAGGACAGGCTTTGGAACAGCATTCTGCATTTAAGGGAGATCAGCAATCTGAAACAGGAGGTGGAGACCCTGAAGAGCCAGGTAGTGCGCAAGTATGATTTCTCCCAGATGATCCTGGGTAAAAGCGAGCAGATCCTAAAGGTCTTCTCTATGATAGAGAAAGCAGCGAAGACGAATATTACGGTGTCTGTCACCGGTGAGACCGGGTCCGGGAAGGAGATGATCGCCAAGGCGATCCATTATAATTCCGAAAGACATAAGCTGCCGTTTGTTGCCGTGAATGTAGCCGCTATTCCCAGGGACCTGATCGAGAGCGAGCTGTTTGGTCATGAGAAAGGAGCTTTTACGGGGGCCGTTACCCGCAGGATAGGGAAATTTGAAGAGGCGGACAAAGGTACCTTGTTCCTGGATGAGATAGGGGAACTGGATATCAATCTGCAGGCCAAGCTGCTGCGTGTCCTGCAGGAGCGGGAGATTACCCGCATCGGCAGCAATACCGTGACCAAGATAGACGTTCGTATAGTAGTTGCGACCCATAAGAACCTCCTGGAAGAGGTAAAGAACAAAAGCTTTCGTGAAGACCTTTACTATCGTTTGATAGGCCTGCCCATCTACCTGCCGCCTTTGCGCGAGAGAGGGAATGATATCCTGATCTTATCCAAGCATTTTATCGATGCTTTCTGTAAGGAGAACAAGCTGGAGAAAAAAGCCTTATCTCCCGAAGCGCAGCAAAAGCTGATGCAGTATCCTTTTCCAGGGAACGTACGGGAGCTGAAGTCCGTGGTGGAATTGGCAGTGGTGATGGCGGATGACGAGCTGATACAGCCCGAGCACATTACGCTGAACACGTCCGCCAGCATTGCGGATCTGCTCAACAAAGAAATGACCCTTAAAGAGTTCGAGATACAAATCCTGCAGCATTATTTGGATAAATATGACAAAGACGTTCTGCTCGTTGCCAAAAAGCTGGATGTAGGTAAGTCCACGCTTTACCGCATGATACAGAACGGGGAACTGAAGATGAAGTAGCCCCTAAATTACAGCGTGCATGACTTTGTTACAAGAATTGGTCCGGCATTATAGCTTTTACGAAGAGATACTGAATAAGATCCCTGCGGAGATCATCGTTGCGGATACAGATTACAGATATCTTTTTGTAAACCCCAGCGCAGTCCCCGATCCCGAGCTGAGGGAGTGGATGATCGGCAAGACCAATGAAGAGTTCTGCCGGCATGCAGGCCGGCCGGATAGGACGGCCAGGGCCCGCCGTCAGGTATTTGGAAAAGTGTTGCGGACACGGCAGATGGTGGAATGGGGGGAGGAGCTCCGGGATGAGAAAGGCGCTTATCAGCATTATTTACAGACCGTGTATCCCGTGATGGATGATCAGGGAGAGGTGCGATGGGTGATCATATACGGGGTGACCATTACGGAGAAAAAGGAGTTCGAAGAGAAGATCCGCCGTAGTGAAAAAAGATATAGGGACCTGTTCAATTATAGTCAGGCCCTGATCTGCACGCATGATATGAATGGTAGGCTGCTGACCATCAATCCCGAGGTCTGCAGGGTCCTGGGCTATGCCGAGGGGGAAATGCTGGGCACCCGGATACAGGATTTTATCCCTTCTGATCACAAGGACAAATTCGAGGAAGAGTATATAAAGGCCATAAGGACCGACAGCACAGCCGTCAGCGGAGTGTTTTGCGTATTGAATAAAAAGGGCGAGCGTATTTATCTTTTGTATAAGAACTACAGGGTGGAGGAGCCGGGGATCGAACCGTATGTGATCGGCTTTTCACAGGACATCACTGAGAGGATCTATATGGAGCAGGAGCTGCGCTATGCCAAAAAGCTTGCCGACGAGGCCGCAAAGGCAAAGGAATCCTTTCTGGCGCACATGAGCCATGAGATACGCACGCCCATGAATGGCATCATGGGAATGGCCAGCCTGATGGCAAAGACAAAGCTGGATGATCAGCAGCGGTATTATTTAAAGCTGGTACAGGATGCGGCCAACAGTCTCCTGGTCATCGTCAATGATATATTGGACCTGGAAAAGATCATTGCCGGCAAGCTACAGCTGGAGAAGATAGAGTTCAAGGTGGTAGAGAAGATCACTACGTCCATACAGTCCTTTATCCACAAGGCGGAGGAGAAGGACCTGGGGCTGATCTTTCAGAATGCCATACCCGCAAATATGGTGGTAAGGGGTGATCCATACAGGCTGAGCCAGGTGTTGAATAATATTTTAAGCAATGCCCTGAAATTTACGGATAAGGGCAGGGTCACCATCGTAACGGGCATTATCGAACAGAATGAGGAATGGGCCGTGGTGGAGATCGTCATCCGTGATACAGGCATCGGGATTGGGAAGGACCGCATCCGTTCGATCTTCGATCCCTTTGTGCAGGCTGATGCTGCCATCTCCCGCAAATACGGAGGGACAGGGCTGGGGCTGACCATCTGTAAGAATATGATCGAGATGCAGAATGGGGAATTGCTGGTTCAAAGCGAAGAAGGAAAAGGCTCCGCGTTTACGATCCGGATCCCATATCAATTAAGTACGGAAGTTATGCAGGAAAATGAAAGCAATCAGGAAATCGACTACAAGAGCCTGGGGCACAAAAAGGTGTTAGTGGCTGAAGATGTAGAGCTTAATCAGTATCTTGCCCGCCATATACTCGAATCATGGGATTTTGAGGTCACCATTGTGAGCAATGGGAGAGAGGCTGTTGAACAGTTGCAGGTTGAATCCTTCGACTGTATCCT
>DASZVM010000429.1:0-4129 GCA_035547295.1 Puia sp.
ACTGAGCACCGGCGTATTCTCCTCTTGTTTTGAATGGCTCCAAAGATATGCACAGGCGCCGGCGAGGGCTATCAATACAGCCGCCGCTGTCAAACGCCGGTATCGGCGGATCATAGGAGTACGCCGCTGTGACAGCAGGTATTGTTCCCTTAATGCCTCATATTTTCTCCACGTGGTTTCTTTATCTACCATACGGCCCCCTTTCAAAGTCCCGGCCATCGCCTCCTCGCTGGTTTCCTCTTCGAGGAACCTCCGGTTTGAAGGGGATGCGTCACGCCAGAGCTCCAGCTCCTGTTGTTCTTCAGGGGCTATTTCCTCACGCAACTGCCTGACTATTAATTGGGCAATATGAGCTTCATTCGCCATAGGATCGTTAATGGTATAAATGATAACAAATCACAATCATCTGGATTCGCAATCGTCCTGTACAAAGACATAGACGCGCGACCTTTTCCGAACGATAGAAAAAAACCATCTTTTTTTAAATTTTTTAGAACATTCTTCTCAACAGCAACAGGATCAATAAGATATGCAGTCCCTTGCTGATGGCTGCCGCATAGATCTCCCCTGCGGCAAGCTGGGCATACTTACGGACAGTCTGGTCGCTGACACCCAGCTGTTCACCCACCTCTTTTGCCGTCATCTTATCCACGATGTACAGCTGATAGGCTGCCCGCCATTGTTCCGGCATCTTGTCCAGGGCGGACTGTATGCAATAGGCCAGTTCGGCCTTGAGGACCTTGTAATCCGCCTCATTCTCCTGCGTCGTCTGCTCCGACCTCGCCACCCATGCCGGCCGCAGCTCCCATAGCTTTTTGCGGCGCTGGTCCTTACGCACCATATCGAGGCATAAATTCTTGATGGTCTCATGGAGAAAGCCTTCCACATGACTGATGCTCTCCATTTCTTCCCTCTTTTCAAATAGTTTGAGGAACCCCTGCGCGATGGCATCTTCCACATTCTCGCGGTGGGATAGCAGCTGAAAGGCCAGGGCGGCCAGCCGCTCATGTAGATGATCCATTATAACCTTGAAAGCCTGATTGTCCCCGTCGCGGATCTTTCCGATCAGAAGAGGGTCTAAATACTCCTGCTTCATGTTTAATGTACAGTTCTGGTTACGAATGTATAGGACAAGGTTATGAATTGGACATGCAACTGTAACAGGAGATTGACTGGATTAGCGAATGATCCGTAAAGGTAATAAAAAAATTATGGGAAAAGAAGGCTCACTCCCGATGCGACCATATTTTTCCCGCAAGGGAGTATGCGTGAGGGGAACTTTGTGTGGATGAGACACATAGGCTGCCGCGGCTTCCGGGCCGTCTGTGTATCAGGCTTTATTCAGCCATGCTTCCTATGACCGGGGCATCAGTGCTTCTCCGCCAGTTCCATGCACTGGCTGCAGAAAAGAATAAAAAGAATGATGTTCCTGTCGGAAAAGCGCAAACGAAGGAATTGTAAGGCTTTACCCTTATGTTCTTTTACGGTATGAATAGAAATATTCATATGCTCCGCGATCTCATCGTTCTTCATGCCATCCAGGTAGGCCATCTTAAACACCTGCCGGCGTTTCTCGGGGAGCTTTTCTATCTCCGTGTAGATCTCCTGCATCAGCTCGGCCCGGATCATCTGGTTCAGCACCAGCTCCTGACCTTTCTCTTCTTCCAGGTACAACAGCTCTTTACGGGAAGACTCTCTCACCTGGAGGTGCCGGAGAAAATTCAGACATGCATTACGGGTAGTAATATAAAGGAAAGCCTTTATGTTCTGCGGCGTAGCGAAGTCTTCATGCTTCTGCCACAGCTTGACATAAGTGTCCTTTACGATGTCTTCCGCGTCCTGCTGATCACCCACCAGCTGGGAGGCAAAATAACAGAGAGGGCGATAATGCAGCTGGAAGAAAAAAGTGAATGCATGTGGATCACCCTGTTGAAATTCAGTGATGATATCCGGATTAAGTTCAGGATGGTCCATGTGTAATCTCCTTTTTAACTGTTTTATGAGAATTGTTTAAATAGAATATGACTTTCTTTTAATAGGACCGGGAAGGTTTTGCTTATGGTCATCATAACAGGAACACAAGATCTGAGCTTAAAGATTTTTTTGGAATAGCAATCGATACTTTTTTTTGTGTTCAGGAGTGGCGGTACTAAACTAGATAAATATTCCTGAAATCGCAAAAAAAATGTCCGCCCGGAGTGGTTAAAAGCAAGCCCCCGTCCGGCCTCCCGGAAAGGGGGTTCAGGGTTTGGGGCATTCTTATAGTTGCTGCCTGCAGCAGATATAACGGAATATTTCATAAAGTGCTATATCACCTGAAAAGAAAAGACCAGGACAGGAAGTTACCTGTCACTCCTTCACATGCAAGGTTTTGTTTGGAATTAATAGCAAGGAGGTTTAATGGAAGGGGAGTGTGAGCATGGCTCACCACCGTTGTTTAAAACACTTATACCCGCTGATCGTACTATTCGAATAGAGAAAAACATATAGAATACCGCATACCAACCTCAGGGAAGGTGGTCGCCAATCCATAACAGACAGGCTGTCAATTCTGTATAAAATTTACGGGTTTATTTCTTTTTTGCTTTCGGATAAACGAGCGCGGCGAATTTCTGGTCCATGGAGTCGATGTCCGTTCCGCCCGGCACTGCTTTTCCATTCTTCATGATATTTCCGGGAAGGCCATAGCACATGATGGAGTGCTGGTCTGCTTTTGCCGTTGCGTTCAGCGCGGACTTTTCGATAGGCGTCAACACCTGGTCGATGACCTCCTGCCGGCTCCATCCCTGTGTCTGCATAAAATAGGCGATGGCTTTTTCCTTATCGATCTTGCTGATGATCTCGGCACGGAGATGCTCATGGGGAAAACCTAATGTATGCCCCGTCTCGTGTCTCACCACCCGGTGGTATTCCGATTCAGGGGTATCCATGGTAAAGCTGTCGAGGTTCATCGTGGGTTCATTGGCGCCTACATGCAGTATATCGGTGCCAAGATATGACCAGTACCCATCGTCGGGCGGCGGAGTTGAGAAGCTTATGCGGACCTGGGGGCTTGAATTGGAAAGAACGAATTGGACATTGCAGTATTTATTCCAGGCATTCATATGAGAAAGGATACGTTTTTTAAGGGCTGCCGACGCCGTGTCTAAAAATCCCACCGTCAGCTTTACGCCTTTTATCCCCCAGTATTTCGTGGTCAGCAGTGCCAGGTGCTCCGGTGGCAGGATAGCCCGGGGGACCGCACGCATCAATTGACCAAAGGCCGGTCTGTTAAGGGGGTTATGGGCAACTGCCGTGTCCGCAGCTTTGATCCATTGGCTTTTTGGCAGTACCTTGATCGAGCAAGGTTTGAACGGGACCGCTGATGCGCGTTGCGCTTTTTTCTTTGCCATACCTTTAAGTTTTAGGTTCCTTCAAAGTTTACGAAATTTTAAAGGATAAACCGCAGGTGTTTTCACGCATTTTGGGGTAAAAGCACAAAAAAGGCATCCGCCGGAAGACGGACGCCTGTGTTATGGCAAATTCTAATTCAGGTGCTGGTTTGCTACTTTTTCTTCCAGTTCCTCAGCTCCATGTCCACACGTCTGTTCTGCGCCATGCCTTCCGGTGTTTCGTTGGAGGCGATGGGACGGTGGGCGCCGTAAGCATGGGTCTCGAGCCTGTTTTCCGGGACACCCTGCGATACGAAGTATTCTTTCACCGCCTTGGCTCTCCGGACGGACAAGGCCGCATTCCGCTGGTCGGTACCCTCGCTGTCCGTATGACCCTGGATCACCAGGCGCAGGGTAGTATCCGATTTCAGGATGACAGCCACCCTATCCAGTTCCGGCAGACAGATCTTTTCGATGTTGGACTTTGCCCGTCGGAAGAAGATCCGGTCCGAGGCCCTGTTGACCTTCATGATGAGGTCCGCTTTTATGGCCGGGCATCCGTGGTTGGCCGTCGAGCCTTTTACATCCGGGCACTTGTCGTCATCGTCGTTGACACCGTCACCGTCACTGTCAGGGGCAGGGCAGCCCTCGAAATTCGGGGAGCCTTTCACGCCCGGGCATTTATCCTTATTGTTCGGCACCATGTCACCGTCGTCATCCGGGCAGCCCAGCAGTTGTATCGGTCCCGCGCTATCCGG
>DASZVM010000430.1:0-4860 GCA_035547295.1 Puia sp.
TAAAAAAATACCTAAACAATTGTTTCACTTCTTTTTACAGGGAGTGCTCGTCCTGGCGCCAATATCTATTACCATCTGGACCGTCATAGCTGTCTTTAACTGGATCGACGGCATATTGCCCAACCTGGTGCATAGCGTTGCCCCCAGTCTGATCGGGACTGACCAGTTTGGGGTCCCCAGGCGTATCCCCGGCTTGGGTTTTATCGTTTTTATCGCCATTGCCCTTATTGTAGGATACATCTCCCCTTCTTTTATCGTCAGCCGGCTGGTGGATTTTGCCGACCGGATATTGGAAAAGACGCCGGGGATCAAGCTGATCTATACCACGCTAAAAGACTTTTTTGAGGCTTTTGCCGGCAACAAACGGAAGTTCGACAAGGCAGTGCTGGTGAATATCGATGGGCCGGATATCTGGCGGATGGGATTTATTACACAGGAAGAGCTGCATGAGTTCGGTTTACAGGAATATGTGGCTGTCTACGTACCCCAGTCCTATGCTTTTTCGGGTCATCTGTATTTTGTAAAAAGGGATCGGGTCCGTATCGTTACGGACATCAGCTCGGCAGATGCTCTGAAATTTGCTATTTCGGGCGGGGTTGCAGAGGTTGATGAACAATAAACAGTCATCTCCAAAAGACCTGCACATTCTGTCTATTCTTCAGAATGGAGGAGGGATAGAGCCCGAACATTTTCCGGAAGGTCCTGTCGAAATGGGGTGCATCCGAGAAGCCGGCATATAATGCGGCCTCGCGGAGATCTTCTGTCTCGAATATTTTGAAAAGGGCCAGCAGGATCCTTGTCCATAGCATATATTTTCTAATAGGTATGCCTATCTGTTTTTTGAAAAGGTGGGTAAGGTGGCCGGGGGTGAGCGATACTTCCGCCGCCAGCTCTTCTACTTTCAGCGTATCGCCTTTTTTTTCTTCCAGCAGCCGCATGACCTTGCGGATCCTTTCGTCTATGCTGGCATCTTCTTCCATAGCGCAGAGGCCGTAGACGTACTCGCGGGTGAGGTCATGGACAAGATCGCTGTCAAAGGGGCTGGTGCCGAGATGCTTTCCGATCGTCTGCAGGAACGGGGCCGTTATTTCCGGGGGTAATTCCGCTACTGCCTGCCGGGCTAGAAAGATCTTCTTCAGCGCTTTTCCAATGGTGGTCATGGGGTCGATGTTCAACAGCAGGAAATGATTGTCATTGGTGCGGCATTCATGTGCCTGATCGGAATCGATGATGACGGCCATTACTTTTTTGAAAGCCCCTTCCGGCGTCTTGATAAAAAAAGGGTGATCGAAGCTGAGGGCCAGCTGGATGGCATGATGATCATGGGTGGATGTGTCTATCGTCTTGCCGATGTACATAAACTGTCCAGCCCAGAAGAAAAAATATGCGTTTGCGCCAGTCATGTCAAAGGAGTGTTTTTTTGCCGCAGAGGGTAAATTAAACAAAAAGATTTGAAAAAATTTTGGCCGCAAGGAGGTATCTTTGGGGCGCAAAAAATCAATGAACAGTGGTACATAACTTCAATTCCGGTCCCAGCGTCCTGCCCAGGGAGGTATTCGAGCAGGCGAGCAGGGCTATCCTGGATTTCAACGGCACGGGGCTTTCCATACTGGAGATCGGGCATCGTACATCTCTTTTCCAGGACGTGCTGGATGAGGCGCTGGCCACGACCCGCGAGCTGATGGGTCTGGATGAGGAGCATGAGATCCTTTTTCTTCATGGCGGGGCCAGCACCCAGTTCTTCCAGGTGCCCATGAACCTGCTGAATGAGCGGGAGACGGCAGCTTACCTGGATTGCGGCACATGGGGCACCAAGGCCATCAAGGAAGCAAAGCTTTTTGGTAATGTGGATGTAGTGGGATCTTCGAAGGATAAGAACTATACCTATATACCCAAGGATCTGGTCATCCCTGCCGATGCAAAATACTTTCATTATACCACCAACAATACCATCGAGGGTACGCAGATGCATGAGATCCCGGAGACGGATGTACCGCTGGTAGCCGATATGAGCAGCGATATCCTCAGCCGGACGATGGATTTCAATCGATTTGACCTCATCTATGCAGGCGCTCAGAAGAATATAGGCGCGGCAGGGGTGAACATGGTGATCGTAAAGAAGGGTATATTGGGTAAGGTAGACAGGAAACTGCCCACCATGATGGACTACCGCCAGCATATCGAGGCCGGGTCCGTCTTGAATACGCCTCCCGTCTTTGCTATTTATGTCTGTATGCTTACGCTTCGCTGGCTAAAGGAGCAGGGGGGTGTAGCTGCCATCGAAAAGATCAATGATCAGAAGGCTGCGCTCTTATATGATACGCTGGATAGCCTGCCCATCTTCCGTCCCACGGTAGCGAAAGAGGACAGGAGCAAGATGAACGTAGTATTCGTCATGGATGATAAAGCGTTGGAAAAGGAATTCCTTGCCTCCTGTAAGGAAAATGGGATGGTCGGTATACAAGGGCATCGTACAGCAGGCGGATTCAGAGCGTCCATGTACAATGCCATGCCCCTGGAAAGCGTACGGGTCCTTACAGAACTGATGAAAGAATTTGCAACTCAAAAAGCTTAATAACGACAACCAAGATGGCAAGCATTTCTCCTTTCAGAGCTTTGCGCCCTGTCCAGCAATCGGCGGCGCAAGTAGCTTCCAGACCATATGATGTATTGAACAGCACGGAGGCGAGGCAGGAGGCGGAGGGTAATCCCCACTCTTTTCTGCATATCACCAAATCCGAGATCGATCTGCCTGAGAATACCGATACGCATTCCATGCAGGTATATGAAAAGGCGAAGACGAACCTTCAGGAGTTCATACGGAAGGGAGTTCTCCTGCAAGAAGAAAAGCCTTTGTACTATATCTATCGCCTGGTCATGAATGGGAGGAGTCAAACGGGGCTGGTATGCGTCAGCTCTGTGGACGACTATGAAAAGGATATCATCAAGAAGCATGAGTTCACCCGTCCCGAAAAGGAGGCCGACCGTATCCACCACATGAAGACCATCAGGGCCCAGACGGGGAATGTATTCCTGGCCTATAAGAATGTGGAGGCCATCGACAGGCTGGTAGAGGACTGGAAGAGTGCCCATGCGCCATTATATGATTTTACCGCGGAGGATGGGATCAAGCATACTATCTGGGCTGTGGACGACGATGCGTCCATCAGGGCTATTACCCAGTCATTTGCCGAGAAAGTGCCTTTTACCTATATCGCCGATGGGCATCACCGTGCGGCTTCGGCGGCCAAAGTGAGGAAGGAGCTGGGTGTGGCGGCGGGGAACAGCGCCGATTATTTTCTTACCACGCTGTTCCCTTCGGCTGAGCTACGGATATTGGATTACAACCGTCTGGCCAGGGATCTCAACGGGGCAAGCGCTGAAGAGTTCCTCAACAGTCTGCAAAAGGATTTTCTTATAGGGAAAGTGGATAAAGCATTTGCACCGGCACGCTTGCATGAGTTCGGGATGTACCTGGACGGCAGCTGGTATCAGCTGGTAGCTAAAGAGGGAACATATGTGGACTCGGACCCCATCGGGGTATTGGATGTCACCATCCTTCAAAAGAATGTACTGGACAAGCTGCTGGCCATCAAAGACCCCAGGACTGACAAACGGATAGATTTCGTAGGTGGTATCCGGGGTTTGGGCGAGCTTGAAAAAAGGGTGGACAGCGGAGAATGGAGGGTGGCTTTTAGTCTTTATCCCGTGAGCATCGAGCAGCTGTTTGCCATTGCGGACAGCGGGAATGTCATGCCGCCCAAAAGTACCTGGTTTGAGCCCAAACTACGGGATGGGCTGTTGACCAACCTGATTTAACCTTATCTTTGGCTTTCCGTAAAGCCGAAACTATGATGATAAGGAGTCTTTTTCTACTTTGCATGCTGGTGATTGCCAGCCTGTCTGCCTTTTCACAACAACCTGAAGGGAAAAGTCTGCAGGAGACTGCCAAGACCTTTACACGGCAAGGAGATTACACGAATGCCATCCTGGTATTGACGGGGGCTGTCCAGAAAGAGCCTCAAAACCTGGAATTACAAAAGGACCTTGCTTTCAACTACTATCTGGAAAGGGATTATGCCAAAGGATTGAGCGTGATGCGTCCTGTCATCGAGCGTCCTGATGCGGATGTGCAGTGCTACCAGATAGCGGGGATGCTATACAAGGGTATCGATGAGACAAAGGAATGTGAAAAGCTATATAAGGCGGGTATCAAAAAATTCCCTCTCAGCGGCGTATTGTACAATGAGTATGGAGAGATGCTCTTTGCGCGGCAGGACAATTCCGGCGCCATCAAACAATGGGAGAAAGGGATCGAGGTAGCCCCCGGCTATTCCTCCAATTACTACAATGCCAGCCGGTACTATTATTTCACCATGGACAAGATCTGGGCCATTCTTTATGGAGAGATATTTGTCAACCTGGAAAGCTATAGCAAACGTACGGCAGAGATCAAGGATGTCCTGCTGGAATCGTATAAGAAGCTCTATGCGGACGGGGATGTAATGAAGGATCAAACCACGAAAAGTCCTTTTGCGCTGGCTTGTCTGGGCGTATATGGCAGCCTCAGACCTGTAGTTGCGCAGGGCGTAACCACGGAATCGCTGATCCTGCTACGGACAAAATTCATCCTCAGCTGGTATGAGAAATACCCCACCACCTATCCTTTCCGTCTTTTTGAGTATGACCGGCAGCTGCTGAAGGAGGGAATGTTCGATGCCTATAACCAGTGGATATTCGGCGCAGCGGAGAACCTCACGACCTTTCAGAACTGGAGCAATACCCACGGCGATGAATACAAGCGGTTTGTGAATTTTCAGCAGGGAAGGGTCTTCAAGCTGCCTGAAGGACAATATTATC
>DASZVM010000431.1:0-2043 GCA_035547295.1 Puia sp.
GTAGCTGTCGTACCGTCCAGGTCGAATTTTACGGCAAGGGATATATACGGCAGGTCCAGCAATTCGGATACCATGCCGCCGATGGAAGAGCCGTTATAATCGATGGTCTCCTTGCCCGTGAAGATGAGATCATATCCCCCTTCTTTGGCAACGGCTGCGATCTGGCTGGCGATGTAAAAGCTATCGTGCGAATCTGCGTTTACCCGGATGGCTTCATCACCCCCCAGGGCAAGCGCTTTGCGGATGACGGGCTCAGCGTCGGCAGCGCCCACTGTAACGAGATGCAGTACGGTAGAAGGGTCTTTTTCTTTAAGCTCGATCGCCCGCACCAGGGCATACCATTCGTCATAAGGGTTGATGATCCATTGCACCCCATCGGTGGCGAATTTCGTATTGTTCTGAGTGAAGGCTATCTTCGCCGTGGTATCCGGCGTTTTGCTGATACAGACTAATATCTTCATTATGCCGAAAGAATTTTAAGGTGAGCAATAAAGTTGTTTATGCAACTAAAACAAAGATAAACTTTATAAAGATAATTCCCAACCAATTGAAAAAAAAATTTGACAGGTATGGATAGGATAGAGAGGCTGAAGGAGTTCCTGCAAAAAGACCCGCATGATGCGTTTGTAAAGCATGCGCTCGCATTGGAATATGTCAAACTGGGAGATGAGGCTGGTGCCCGCCGGCTTTGGGAAGAGGTGCTTGAAAGGGATCCTGCGTATGTAGGTTCGTATTATCATCTGGGTAAGCTGTTGGAACGTACGGGGGAAAAGGTGCTGGCCATCCGATGGTATGAGCAGGGGATGAAGGCGGCACGTTCGGCAGGGGAGATGAAGGCTTATACTGAATTACAAGCGGCGTTGGAAGATCTGACGGATTAGGAGGAATATTTACGGCGATATAGTTTGATGGATTGAGATTAAAATATTTTTGATGCAGCTGTTAGAAGCATTTAAGAGCTTTATAAATAAAGAGAATCTTTTCTCTCCAAAAGAGAAGTTGCTCGTGGCCGTCAGCGGGGGACTGGATTCCGTGGTCCTTTGCGAGCTGTGCTGCCAGGCGGGCTTTGATTTTTTTATAGCGCATTGCAATTTTCAGCTAAGAGGAGAGGAGAGCATGCGGGACGAGCGATTTGTGCGTGATCTTGGCAAGCGGTACGGCAAAGAGGTTATCGTCGAAAGATTCGATACGGAAAAATATGCAGCCGCTGAAAAATGTTCGATACAGGTGGCCGCCCGTCAGCTGCGTTATGACTGGTTTCTCCGGCTGCACACCGGTCCCGTCCTCACGGCCCATCACCAGGATGACAATATCGAGACATTGCTGATGAATTTCTTTAAAGGGACGGGCATTGCGGGGCTCCGCGCCATGCTGCCCCGCCAGGGGAATATCGTACGGCCGCTGTTGTTCGCTACCCGGGAGATGCTGCGGCAATTCGCCGGCGGGCAGGGGCTTACATGGGTAGAGGACAGTTCTAACGCTTCGGATAAATATACCCGTAATTATTTCCGGCATCAGCTGATACCGGTGTTACAGACCATCTATCCGGACGTTATGAAGAACCTGGGGGGTAATATCAATCGATTCCGGGAAGTGGAGATGCTGTACAAACAGGCTGTGGAAGAGCAAAAACGCAGGCTGCTGGAACATAAGGGCGACGAAGTGCATATCCCGGTGCTGAAGCTGCAGCGATCAAAACCCTTACCGACCCTGGTGTATGAGATCATCCAGGACTTTGGTTTTTCGGCCCGGCAGGTGCCTGCGGTAATGGACTTGCTGGACAGCGGCCCGGGAAAGTACGTGATGTCCGATACGCACCGTATCCTGAAGGACAGGAACCGGCTGATCATCTCTCTCCACAAGGAGGCGCCGGCTGATCATGTATTGGTGGAACAGGGACAAAAGAAGGTATTGTTTGAAGAAGGGGCATTGGAATTCCAATTGCTCACAGGGGCAGAGCCTTCGTCCGACCCTATGGTGGCCTGGCTGGATGCCTCTGCCATTCAATACCCGCTGCTGCTGCGGAAATGGCGTCCCGGTGAT
>DASZVM010000432.1:0-5947 GCA_035547295.1 Puia sp.
CCGTACCACTTACGTCGATCAGGGAAGCTCATTCCAATATCTCAACAATGGAACGCTGGGGCAGCAGAATGGAGGGGATGAGCAGCAATGGGCCCTGTTCTCGCTGTTCAGCCGTCTGAGCTATCAGTACAACGAGAAGTATTTAGCCACTTTCAGCTTTAGAAGGGACGGCAGCACCCGGCTGGACCCGCACGACCGTTATGGCAACTTCTTTTCCGGGTCCGTAGGCTGGCGTCTCGACAAGGAGAAATTTATGGAGAATGTAAAAGACGTGTCTTTGCTGAAGCTGCGGGCCAGCCTGGGTCAGTTGGGAAACCAGGAGATCGGCCTCTATTCCTATACAACTACCATCGGGCCGGTAGGCTATTACCCTTTTGGCGGGACTTCAACACCTCTTTATACCATTACCTCCAAGGGTAATCCCAATGTAAAATGGGAGACCAGCACCCAGACCGACATCGGGCTGGACCTGGGTCTGTTCAACAATGCCCTTACTTTTACCGTAGACTATTATAACAAAAGGACCACCAACATGCTGTTGATGATTCCCGCGCCCACCAGCGGCGGCAGCGCAGCCAATCCGTTCGAAAATGCAGGTACGCTGGTGAACAGGGGTTTTGAATTCGAAGCCGGCTACCGGAAGACCATCGATAAAGACTGGCGCTTTGACATCAGCGCTAACCTGGCTACCGTCCACAATGAAGTGATCTCCCTCGCAGGCAGCAGACCTATTATCGCAGGCCGTATCGATAACAACCTTTACGGTACCATCACCACGGAGGGACAGCCCGTGGGAGAATTCTATTTATTGAAAATGGACGGCATATTCCAGAATGCGCTGGAAGTATTTACCCATGCTTACCAGGGAGCCGGCATCAAGCCGGGCGACGTAAAATTCAGGGATATCAATCATGATGGCGTCATCGACCAGGACGACCGGGTATTTGCGGGCAGCCCCATTCCCAGGTTTACCTATGGGCTCACCGGTAATGTCAGCTACAGGGATTTTGATCTCTCGCTCTTCTTCCAGGGAGCCAACGGGAATAAGATCTACAACCAGGTGCTCACCGACATCGAAGGGTTCTACCGGGGTTTTAACATTACAGACAGGATAGCTACGAAAGCATGGACGGGTGAAGGTTCTACCAATAGCTATCCCCGTCTTAGCTGGACAGGCGCGCAGAATAATAAGCAGGCCTCCACAAGGTTCCTGGAGGACGGCAGCTACCTGCGGCTGAAGAACGTACAGTTGGGTTACCGCCTGGGATCCGGCGCTTTGTCCCGGCTGAAAATATCTTCCGCTCGTTTTTTCATCAGCGTGCAGAATGTATTCACCATTACAAAATATACGGGGCTCGATCCGGAAATGGCGACCAGCGCCAATGCTGCCACGGCGGGTGACGGCGACAGGGCCATCGGCATCGACTGGGGGACCTATCCTTCCGCAAGGACCTTTACCGCCGGCGTAAACCTCAATTTCTAATATTCAAACTCATTATATGCGGACAAAACCTGTTTTTATCTCTCTGCTTTTCGCACTGGCCCTGGCCGGCGGCGGATGTAAAAAGTTCCTGGATAAAAAGCTGCTGGGGCAATACACGCCCGGCAATTTCTTTACTTCCGATGCCAATGCACAAATGGCCGTCAATGCCGCTTATGCGCCTTTGAGCTTTACCTCTGGCGCCTCCAATGCCATCTGGGTCCTTGGCGACGTAGCTTCCGACGACGCGATCAAAGGGGGGCAGCCTGGCGACCAGGCGGATTTCGATGCCATCGATCAATTCAATATACTCACTACCAATTCCGCTGTCGAGGCCGTATGGCGGCAGTACTATGACGGTGTCTTCCGATGCAACGTTGTGCTGGATGGATTAGGCGAAGGGAATACAGCCGTATCGGATGCCGTAAAGAAGTCTTCGATCGCACAGGCCCGGTTCCTCCGTGCTTATTATTATTTCGAGCTCACCGTCTGCTATGGCGAGATCCCTTTACATCTGAAAGTGGAGAGCCTGGAGGAATTGCAAAGTCCCGCTCTTTCGCAGGACAGCATTTTCCGGCAGATTGAACAGGACTGTCTGGCCGCAGCGCCCGATCTGCCCGATGCGACTCATGGACCGGACCTGGGCAGGGCTTCAAAGGGCGCAGCGCTATCATTGCTGGCCCGGACATATCTATTCCATTCCAGCCTGCCCAACCATTTCCAATTGGCCGCGCAGTATGCCCAACAGGTAGTAGACAGTAAACAATACAGTCTGACAAAAGAATACTGGGACAACTTCGACGCTGCAAAAAAAGACAATACCGAAGCGATATTTACCATCAATCATATTACGGGCGCCCAACCCATACAAGGCAACGAGCTGAATGCCTGGTTCTCGCCCCGGGCGCTCACGGGCTATGGCTTCTTTTATCCCACACAGGACCTGGTGGACAATTTCGAGGCGGGCGATCCCCGGCTGGATTATACAGTGGGACGGCAGGGACATCCCTATTTTGACAGGGATTTTGATCCTTCCTGGAGCACCACGGGCTATATCACAAAGAAAATGGTGCAGCCTTTGTCGGAAGTGCCCATCGGAAAAAAGAATGACGGCAGCGTGAATTATGAGGCCATCCGGTATGCGGACGTATTGCTGATCCTGGCAGAGGCATTGAATGAAAGCGGCAACAGCGCAGGGGCCCTTGCACCCCTGGACTCCGTACGGAGCCGCGTATCGCTGCCCGCGGTGACCACTACGGACCAGGCACAGCTAAGGGATGCCATTCGTAAGGAGAGAAGGTCCGAGCTGGCCATGGAATTCCATCGCTTCTTCGATGTCATCCGGTACGGCAGCGCCTATGCTACCAGCGTCCTTTCGAAAGGAGCGCCCAACTTCAACTATGAAAAGAACAAGTGGTTTCCCATTCCGCAGAGCGAGCGGGATACAAACAAGAAATTAGGTAAATAAAAACTTACTATCATGCGTATCACTATATGCTTATTGTTGGGGATGACGCTGGCTCTTGCGTGTAAGAAGAACGACGAGCCTGCGCCCAACTATAATTCGGATAAGAGCAGGCTGACCCATCTGGCCGACAGCCTGACCAATGTTTATAACAGCACCGTGGAAGGTAATAAACCCGGCAATTACAGCGTGGGCGCCAGGACGAGCCTGAAAGCAGCCCTGGACCTGGCTGCGCAGGTGGAGAGCGGCTCCTTTACGCAGGAACAAGTAAACAATGCGTACAACAACCTGGTACAGGCCGGGCAGCAGTTCAGCACAAAGCTTATCCAGGAAGTGTCGGTAGAGTACCTGGTGGCCCATTGGAAGTTCAACGGTGATGCCGCCGACTCCAGCGGTCATGGACATGACGGAACATTAAAAACAGGATATGTGGGCAGCAGCGCGGCTACTGCCACGGATGGAGGAACGCTGCCGCAGTTGACGGCGGACAGGTTTGGCAGGGCGAATATGGCTTACAGCTTTAACAACGGGGCCCTGATAGAAGTGCCTTACGCGTCCGAATTGAATCCTCCGGCCTTTACCATCAGCCTTTGGGTGGACATGACGGCCAATACCAACGGCAGCTATATGATCTCGATGAATAGATGGAACGGGTATAAGTTCAATCTCAACGGTACCGCGGTGCCCTTCCTGACGGTAAGCGTTCCGGGCTCTATCTATGACCGTGATGCCGGCGCAGTGAACGTAACGGCCGATACGTGGACGCACCTGGCTGTATCCTATACGGACGGTACCATGAAATTCTATGTCAACGGCGAGCTGAAAAAGACATGGACGAATACGCCAGGGGCTGCATTGACGCTGGCATCGCCGGTGGACCTGTCCATCGGGAACGAGATGCCCAAACAATATTATAATCTCACCGATGATTCCAACCCGAATTATTTCTGGGGCGCCAGCTATTTCATCGGGGCGATGGACGACATCCGGTTTTACAACACGGTGCTGACGGACGGTGAGATAAACTCTATCTATGTCATCGAAAAAGATCTGTAAATGAAGAAGCGTTTTTTGTATTATGCGATGGCTGTGATCTCCATGGGCTGCGGCTCCTCCGCCGAGAATGCCGGACCAGACACCGGGAAGACGACGATTACCTCCGGTTCCACCGGCTGGGCGTTGCTGCCCTTTGAGAAGGTGGACAGTGTGAACCCTGTCCTGGAGCCGGGCGTAGGTGTTTTTACGGACCCTATCCGGAAGAAGAAGATAGCCTGGGAGGAGAAGGATGTATTCAACCCGGCCGTCGTGGTAAAGGGGGACAGCATATATATGTTGTACCGCGCCCAGGACAAAATAGGGCGGCCGGCAGGTACTTCCCGTATCGGGCTTGCGGCCAGCGGGGATGGATTGCATTTTATCCGTAGCATGGAGCCTGTGCTTTATCCCGCGGAGGATGCGTATAAAAAATATGAATGGGAGGGGGGCTGCGAGGATCCCCGGGTAGTGGAGGATGATAAGGGCACCTATTATATGACCTATACGGCTTATGATGGTGACAAGGCCCGGCTGCTGGTAGCGGTGTCGAACGATCTGCGTCACTGGACCAAACAAGGGCCTGCTTTTGAAAAGGCCTACAATGGTAAATATCTTGACAAATGGTCCAAATCCGGATCTATCGTATCTACGTATGATAAGGATGGCAGGATCGTAGCTACCCGTATAAAAGGCAAATACTGGATGTATTGGGGTGATCAGAATATCTGGGCCGCCACGTCGGACGACCTGCTCAACTGGACGCCCGTGGAAAAAGCCTCCGGCGAGGCTGATCCCATCGCGTTGAGGGGACAGGCGCTGGCGATGCCTGATCTGAAGATCGTCGTTCCCACGCGGCAGAAGAAATTCGATTGCGACCTGGTGGAATCGGGTCCTCCCGCCATGCTGACGGAGAAGGGGATACTGCTGATCTACAACAGCCGGAATATCCCTGCCATCGGGGATACCTCTTTACCCGAAGGGACCTATACGGCCTCGCAGGTGTTGCTGGATAAGGATGAGCCGACGCGTATCGTCCATCGGCTGGACAGTTATTTTATGAAGCCGGATAAGCCGTATGAGATCACAGGGCAGGTGAATGAGGTTTGTTTTTTGGAAGGACTGGCGCGGTTTAAAGAAAAATGGTTTTTGTATTATGGAACGGCAGATTCGAAGATTGCCGTCGCGGTGAAATAAGATGGGGCCCGGGTCAGGGGCCCCTTTCTTTTATACTTTAATGGACCTGACAGCCTGTCGCAAAAGAAAAACAGCTTCTTCCAATTCTTTTTCGTTCATGGATGCGAAACCTATCCGGAGGGCATTGAAACGTTGATCGTTGACGTCATATATGCGGCCATCGTTGATCATCAGTCCATGACGTGCTGCCTGGGCTGAGATGACGGTGAGAGGATAGTCTTCCCGGAACTTTGTCCATAATGCCAGTCCGCCCTGGGGCTTGAAAAAGGAGACGACATCTCCCAACTCCTGTTCCAGCAGACCGCACAGGATGTCCCTTCGCTGGTGATAGAGCTTTACCGAGCGTTTGAGGTGTTTTTGCATCTCTCCTTCCCTGAAGAGGTAAGCCAGGGCTTCTTCCAGCAGGCTGTCGCCCCGTACATCGATCATCCTTCTCAGCTGTGCCGCCTCCGTGATGAAATTGGCAGGAGCGATCATATACCCCACGCGGACCGGCGGGGCTATTGACTTGGTGAGCGAGCCGATGTATATGACATTGCCATTGTGACCGGCGCTTGCCAGCGGCAGTATCGGTCCGCCGGCATAATGGAAATCATAATCGTAGTCGTCCTCTATGACGGGGAAACGATGCCGATCGATCAGCTGCAGCAACCGCATCCTTCTTTCGGCGCTGAGCGTAACCGTAGTGGGGTGATGGTGATGCGGGATGATATACAGCAGGTCCGGTGTCCGGCGATCGCAAAACCTTTCGATGAAGTCGATGTCCATTCCCT
>DASZVM010000433.1:0-1786 GCA_035547295.1 Puia sp.
ACCTTTCCGACTCCAGCTCTCTTTTATCCCGGTAAGCAAATGTTTCATAGTTCCCGGATGTCATGGGCAGTCTAAAGGTGCCGGTGGTGTCCCGGACGATCACGGATGCATCATCGATGGTATAATGCTTCTGCAATGCGAGGGCCTTGTCCATAGCAGCGCTGCTATCGCTGACATCACGCAGGAAATCCAGCTGTTCATTCACCTCTTCATACTTCGTCTCCCCTGTCAGGTTCAGCACCTGCAGGTTTTTATTGGGAGCGGCTGCCGGCCGGATCAGGTTCGGGTGTATATCTGCTTTCTCATTGATGCCGGCTATAGTTTCGAACATGGCGGGCTGTGCCTTTGCGGGGGTCCCCTCATAATGAAAAAATACCGAAGCCCTGCAATCCTTATCCGTACGCACCCTGATCCAGCTTGCGTTAAACTCCTTTGGAAAGATGTAGTAGGCATATCCATTGGCTGCGGCGGTAATAGTTTTGTAAACTTCCCATTTGTTGTTGCCTGTTCTATCGATCTCAAATGTGAATTTCACCGGCCCGGCGGCACTGTCGCTGATATGCACTACCCTCTTGTCAAAGCCGTTTATCAAAAAAGCATCGGAAGCGACACCCGCTTTTACGATGTCATTTATCCATGGGCCGCCCCATCCGCCGGCGGGACCCCAGGTCTTTAAGTCGTCCCAGCGGCCGAACCAAAGATTGGATTGCGCACGGCCTGCCATCGGGTTCTCAAGGATGGTAGTTTCGTCCGTGGACAAGACGAGCCGTCCGTTCCAGCTGCAGAAGTCGGGGATATAACGCAGATGACTGCCGAGGGGCAAAATGCCCCCGCTGTTGGCACGGGAAAATGAGCGGGGAAAATCATAGAACATAGCATGCATGTCCATCAGCATTTTTCCGTTGCCTACCTCCCGGATACGGGGCCACTCGGTATACCAGCCGCCCCAGTGGTCATAGGTGTGCGCTGCTTTTGGCAAACGATAGGTGTACCATTGTCCGCCGTCCAAAAGCTCCAGCATCACGGACCGCCGGTCCCAGCCGATGCTCCACAAAGGACTGTTGTCCGCGGGCGCTCCATAAATACCACCCGGTCCCGTTACATCCGTGAACTGACGGCGCCGTATGATCTTCCATCTCTCTCCATCCCAGCTGGCCAGCACACCTTTTTCTTCGGGATTTTCGGGTACATCACCCACCTGCAACATTCCCTTTTTTATCTTGAAAACAGCGTCTTCTCCATTATTGGCCACCACGAGCCGGTGCTGTGCCGTATAAGCACCTTTACCGTGCCAGCCGGGAACAGGTTTTTCAAATAATTTCCTTACCGCCAGGGTATGGACATTTACTTCATAGATCTTGCCCTCCATGTCATAATAGTACACCTTATTGGCGGGGTCGGTAAGATGACGGGCGGTTGCCGTCAAACGACCGGGCATCACGGAAGGCGGAATGACACGGATATCGGCATTTGTGTCGATAAGATAAGGTCCGATCAATAGCTGCATCGATTCCTTATGTATCAGTCTGTTGGCAGGCGTGCCGCCTACGCTTTCCTTATGAATGGTGAGGTTCAGATCGTCATCGATGCTATACAGCTTGTCTGCGCTGCCGTTGGGACAATGAGGAGAATAAGTGATCAGCCACAGCTTGCCTGCCCAGGGTACGACAGCCCCGATGCCGTCCTCTCCCCCGCCGCCGGGCTTGCCGCCGACGCTGCATTTGTTCGGACCGCCCTCGTAAAAAGTAGCCAGGTGCGGGTAGACACCACTGATCTGAAGAGGCTT
>DASZVM010000434.1:0-3216 GCA_035547295.1 Puia sp.
CCCCCAGCTCCGAAAGATGAAAAGGCTTCGACAGATAGTCATCCGCTCCCAATTTAAGTCCCGATACCTTGTCTTCCAATGAGTTCCTGGCGGAAATGATCAAGACCCCGTCTCCTTTATGATTGGATCTCAATACTTTCAGCAATTCCAGGCCATTCCCATCCTGAAGGTTGATATCCAATAAGATACAATCATAATCATGCTGTTCTATCTTCTCCAGGGCGCCTGCAAAGCTCTCTGCCTGATCGCAGACAAAGCTTTCCTGCTCTAAATAGCTGCTTATACTGTCGGAGAGGGTCTTTTCATCCTCCACAATCAATAACTTCATTTCAGCAAGTTAACTTTTTTCCACAGTAAGCCCTGGAATGTGCAAATTTTTCGGATGCCAACCCCGATTTCTAATTAAATATCACTACCTTTGCAAGCTCTTTAAAAAGCAGTCATGAGCAGCCGCCGGGAATTTGAAATAGCGTTTGTGGGCCTTAAGGCTGGTATTCATGAGTTTAACTATCGGATAACCGATAAGTTCTTTGAGGCTTATCAGCAGCAGGACTTCCGTAATTGTGAAGCCAATGTGAAACTGTCCCTCGATAAGAAAAACAGTTTCATGCTCCTGAAATTTGAGATCGGAGGCCGGGTGGAGATCGCCTGCGACCGTTGCGGCAACATGCGCCCCCTCGAGCTGTGGGATGAGTTCAACATCCTGGTCAAGCTGGTGGAAGACCCCGAGATCATGAACCAGCAGGAAGAGGACCCCGATGTATATTATATTTCCAAAGGAGAAAGCCATTTGCATGTATCCGACTGGATCTATGAATTCATCAACCTCAGCATTCCCATGCAGCGCATGTGCAATGACAAGGAGATCGGGGGCCCCTATTGCAATAAGGAAGTGCTGGAAATGCTGAAAAAGCTGGACAGCGAAAAGAACCAGTCATCCAATCCCCTGTGGAAAGGGTTGGAAAAGTTCAGGAATCTTGATCAATAATTAATTAGTTTATACGCAAATTTAGAGTGATATGCCAAATCCGAAACGCAGACATTCCCAGCAGCGGAGCGCCAAAAGAAGGACGCACTACAAGGCTGAGAAAGTGACATTAAGCAAAGACAGCACTACCGGAGAAACCCATGTACGCCACCGTGCGCACGTCAGCGAAGGAAAGTTATACTACAAAGGAAAAGTAGTAGCCGAGAACGCACCGGTTAAGTAGACAGCATGAACATCGGCTTAGACATGATGGGAGGGGATTTTGCACCGCTGGAAGCAGTCCGTGGTATACAGTTGTACCTGAAAGCTGCTCCGGCCCCTGTCACGCTTTTTCTGGTAGGAGACGAAACCAAGATCAATCCGCTGCTGCAGGAGTATGATATCCCTGCTGCAAGGGTTAAGGTCATCCATGCTCCCCAGGTGATAGAGATGAACGAACATCCCACCCGGGCGCTGAAGGAAAAACCGCAATCTTCCATCACCGTCGGTTTTCACCTGCTGGCCACCGGCAAGATGGATGCATTTATCAGCGCCGGTAACACGGGGGCCATGCTGGTAGGCGCCCTCTATAGCCTGAAGCCTATCGAAGGCATCCAGCGTCCCACTATCTCTACTATCCTGCCCAAGACAAACGGCGGCACCGGCGTCCTGCTGGACGTAGGTCTGAACGCCGATTGCAAACCGGAGAACCTCAACCAGTTTGCCGTATTGGGCTCCCTGTACGCCCGGCATATCCTGGGCATCCCGCAACCCCGGGTAGGTCTCCTCAACATCGGGGAAGAGGAAGGGAAAGGGAACATCCTCGCACAGGCAGCCTATCCTTTACTAAAAGAAAACAGCCAGATCAACTTCATCGGGAATATCGAAGGACGTGATCTGCTGCTGGACAAGGCAGACGTAATGGTCTGCGAAGGCTTTACGGGCAACGTGATCCTGAAAATGGCCGAATCCCTCTTCGGCATCACCCGCGAAAAACAAATCCACAGCGAGTATTTCGACCAGTTCGATTTTGAGCTGTACGGGGGTACTCCCCTGCTGGGCGTCACCAAACCCGTGATCATCGGTCATGGCATTTCCCATGGGACAGCCTTTCTCAATATGATGGTGCTGGCGCAAAAGATGATCGAGTCCGATCTGTTAGGCAAAATGAAGGAAAGCTTTCATGCTTAAGAAAAGGTAAGGTATGAAAGACTTCATCACCTACCTCGACAGCTATTTCCGCCGGCTGACGCCCGCAAACATATTATCTACGATCCTTTTTATCAGCGTGCTGATCGTATGTAATTATACATTCGGCATCGAGAGCAGGGTACGTGACATCCGGCCCTGGTACCTTTCCCTTTTCAGCTTCTTTTTCTTCTATAGCTTCGTTTTCTATTTCGCCTGGGGGCTGACAGGCATCCCGGTGATACAACCGCCTGCCGGCAGAAGACGTTTTCTATTCATTCTCCTGTTGGCGCCCCTGTATTTTTCATTTAAAATGATCCATTGGGACCTCTCTCCTCTCCTGCCGGGCGGTCTGCATGAGCCCTGGGACCGGTATGCGCTCATCGTGCTCCAATTGCCCGCCAAGCTGCTGCTGCTTTGCATCCTCCTCTGGTGCTGCGATAAGTTCCTGCGCGGGGAAAATATTTCCGGGCCTTCCCTCTTTGGACTAACCACGAAGAATTTCCGTCCCGGGCCCTATTTTATCTTACTTGCGCTGATGCTCCCGTTGATCGCGCTGGCCTCCACCCGACCCGACTTCCTTCATACCTATCCGAAAGTAAAGAACATCGCTTTTATCGCCGGGCACACCAGGCTTACATGGCCCTGGCAGCTGCTGTACGAGATCTCCTATGGCCTGGATTTCTTTTCCATCGAGCTCTTCTTCAGGGGACTGCTGGTCATCACGCTTGCACGTTACGCCGGAGAAAAAGCCATCCTTCCCATGGCCGCCTTCTACTGTACGATCCATTTCGGCAAACCATTGGGAGAGTGCATTTCCTCTTTCTTCGGCGGGTTGATACTGGGTGTGATCGCCTTGCGCACCCGCAGTATACTCGGTGGTCTCATTGTCCACCTGGGCCTGGCCTGGCTGATGGAGGCGGGAGGTTGGCTGGGCAACCTATTCCGTCTTTAAGCTGTCCACAGGATTGGCCAGCGCCGCCCTTATCGTCTGAAGGATGATCAGCACTACCATTACCGTCCCAAGGCTAAGCAAGGCCGTTATGAACGGCCAGGGCGTT
>DASZVM010000435.1:0-14170 GCA_035547295.1 Puia sp.
GAAAGGGAGACTCGGCGACAGGGAAGGGCAAGACAAAGGAGACCATCGAAGAAGGAACTACCCTGGTGCTGAAAGATCTGAACTCCGGGAATGAGCAGAAGTTCCCCCTGGCAAGCGAATACTATTTTTCAAAATACGGCAATACCTGTATCATAGAGACCACCCGTAAGAACAGCGACTCGACGGTTAAACCCCTTATCCTTTGGGTAAATACGACAGACGGCAGGACGGATACGGTAATGAAAGGTTTCAACGATGCGAAGAATTACGCGCTTGACGAACAGGGCGGACAGCTGGCTTTCGTAGCTGAACGGGACAGCGCTGTAAAGGCTCTCGTGAAATTCTACAGGCTCTGGTACTATACGCCGGGCATGGACAGCGCGGTGATCAGGGCCGCGGGGACGATGGACGCACATCTCACTATCAGTGCCGACTATGCGAATAACTTCAGCAAGGACGGCAACCGTCTGTTCCTGGGACTTGCGTCTGTGCGGCCTCCGAAAGATACGAACCTGGTGGATTTCGAGACGGCACGGCTGGACATTTGGAACTATAAAGATGATTATCTATCGCCCCAACAGCTGAAACAGCTGGACAACGAGCTGAAAAGGAGCTATCTGGCCGTCATCAATAAAGACGACGGGAAGCTTGTGCCATTAGGCGATGAAGATTGCGAGAATGTCACGACAGGTGCGGAAGGTAATGCTCCCTATGCATTGGGTAGCACGAGCAAAGGATACCGTATCCGGCAGCAGTGGGAGGAGAACGGGCTTCAAAAGCTCTTTCTTGTCAGTCTGCGTGATGGCGGGCGGAAACTGATCAGGGAGAACGTCAGGGAAGGGGGGACCATCTCTTCCGGCGGTAAGTTCATATTATGGTATGACTGGCATCGGAAGAACTGGTTTACCTATTCCATTGCCGATGGCAGGACGGCCAATATCACGGCGGGCATACGGCAGCCTTTGTATGATGAAGAGGACGATCATCCTGATGACCCGCCTCCGCACGGCAGCATGGGATGGCATGAGGATGACCGCTGGGTCTATATCTATGACAAATATGACATCTGGCAATGCGATCCAAAAGGACAGACCGCGCCTGTCTGCCTGACCAGGGGACTGGGACGGGCGCGGCACCAGCGGATACGTTATGTACGGCTGGACAAGGACGATCCTTTTATCCGGGATGGAGAGATGGTGCTGCTGACGGTGTTCGATACAAAGGAAATGACCAGCGGTCTGCAGCTGTATAAGATCGGATCGGTCTTTACGGCGGCGGCTTTCACCGGCCCTGTCAGCTACAACGGGTTTTTCAAGGCGAAGGACAGCCCCCGGCTGGGCTATCTGAAAGGTAGCTTTGACAAGCCGTATGATGTATATGTAGACGACCGCGCTTATAGCCATATCAACCCGCAGCAGAAGAAATACAACTGGTTCACCGTCGGGCTGCATCATTGGAAAATGCTGGACGGAAGACCCACCGAGGGACTTCTGTACAAACCTGAGAACTTCGACAGTACAAAGAAATATCCCATCATCTTCTATTTTTATGAAAGGGATGCGGAAACCCGCTACCAGTATATGGCGCCCCAGCCCGTAAGGGCATCCATCAATATCCCTTATTTCACCAGCAACGGCTATCTTGTCTTTGACCCGGATATCTGGTACAGAACAGGAACGCCTGGTGAAGACGCTTACAATTCCATCATGTCGGCCGTGCGGTACCTCTCCCGTTTCAAATGGGTGGATACGACAAGGATGGGTTTGCAGGGACATTCCTGGGGCGGCTATCAGACGGCGTATATGGTGACCCGGACGGGTAAGTTCGCCGCTGCCGAAGCAGGAGCGCCCGTCGCCAATATGACCAGCGCCTATGGCGGCATCCGCTGGGGTACGGGTATCAGCCGTCAATTCCAGTACGAGCGGAGCCAGAGCCGTCTTGGCGCCACGCTGTGGCAACGTCCGGACCTTTACATAAAGAATTCACCCCTGTTCAGGGCGGATAAGGTGACAACGCCGCTGCTGATCATGCACAATGACCAGGATGGCGCCGTACCCTGGTACCAGGGGATCGAGCTGTTCTCCGCCCTCCGGCGCCTGGGTAAGAAGGTGTGGATGATGCAGTATAACGGCGAGGATCATGGGCTTATCGAGCGGCGCAACCGCAAGGACTGGAGCATGCGTCTGTCCCAGTTCTTCGGGTATTACCTGAAGGGAGAGCCGCCGGCACGCTGGATCAGGGATGGGGTGCCTGCCACGCTGAAGGGCGTCGACTGGGGATTAGGGACGGAATAACGAATATCTGTATAAACTCAAACCATCGCTATGTTCAGGAATTATCTGAAAGTCGCTATCCGGAGCCTCCTGAAGAGGAAGGCTTTCACCCTGATCAATATCCTGGGGCTTGCCACAGGAATGGCTGTATGTCTGCTCATCGTTCTTTTTATCCGAAGCGAGTTCAGCTATGACAATTTCCACGAGAAGGCGGACAGGATCTACAGGGCTGTGCTGGAACGCAAATATCCGGAACGTATCGCCGGCTATTCCATCATTCCCTTTTCCATCGGCCCGGCCATGAAAAAAGAGTTCCCTGAGATCGAGGCTGTCACGGGGCTGCAGAATTTTGCGGGGAACGCGAATGTATTTATAAAGGTAGGCGATCAGCTTTTTGAGGAACCCCATGTGCTCATTGCCGACAGCAATTTCTTCCGGGTGTTCACTACCTCTCTGCTGGAAGGGGATACCGCATCGGCGCTGGAAAAACCCAACATGGCCGTGATCAATGAAACCACGGCCAAAAAATATTTTGGCTCGGCTGCAAAGGCCATGGGGAAATGGTTTGAGACGGATGCAAAACAGCGGTTCACCATTTCCGGTGTCTGCAGGGATTGGCCGGAGAACGCTCACCAGGAATTCAATATCCTGCTGTCCCTCAACAGCTTTCCTTTTGCCCGGCAGACGAACTACACCGGCTTTTCCACCTGGACCTATCTGCTGCTGAACAAGAATGCTTCTCCCGCATCCCTGGAAGCAAAGTTCCCCCGCATCGTGGAAAAATATGTGTCAGGGGACATCGCAAGACAATTCGGCATGAGCTATGAGGCTTTTATCGCCGCGGGCAATGGATACCATTATTATCTGCAGCCGCTGCCCCGGATCCATCTGATCTCGGACCTCGAGGCAGAGGCAAAGCCCAACGGCAGCCTGCGGGCCGTGTATATTTTTGGCGTCATAGCTGTCTTTATCCTGGGGATTGCCTGTATCAACTTTATCAATCTTTCTACGGCCCGCAGCATGGAAAGGGCCAGGGAGGTGGGCATACGCAAGACCTTTGGTTCGGAGAAGAAGAGCCTTATCTTTCAGTTCCTCCTGGAGTCCGTCCTCGTGAGCCTGTTGAGCATATTGCTGGCCCTGGTCCTTATCTGGCTGTTGCTGCCGTTCTTCAACAAGCTGTCGGGTAAAGACCTTTCGGTGACAGGTTTTCTTCATCCCTTTACCCTGCCGGGCCTGGTGGTCTTTGGCTTACTGGTCGGTTTGCTGGCGGGATTATATCCCGCTTTTGTCCTGTCCTCTTTCAAGCCCATCAAGGTGTTGAAAGGGAAGTTCAAGTCCTCGAGATATGGCACGGCGCTCCGGAATGGGCTGGTGGTCTTTCAATTTGCGATCTCCATCGTCCTCATCATCTGTACGATCATCGTCAACCGCCAGATGCAGTATATGCTGGGGGATAAATTAGGGTTTAAAAAGGATCATATCATCGAGATCCGGCGGTCCGACCTTCTCGCTGAGCGCACAAAGGCTTTCCGGAACGAGGTGACAGGGATTGCCGGCGTGGAAAAGGTCAGCGTCACCTCCACCATGCCGGGGGACGGCGGCTTTTTTGGCGTCACCTGGCAGCCTGTCGGCAGCAGGGAGTCTATGACAGGCAGGGGTATCATCGTGGACGACCAGTTCGCGGCTGCACTTGGGCTGGAGATAAAGGACGGCAGGTTCTTCTCCCGCAGCTTCCCCACGGATTCGCTGGCCGTCGTGCTGAATGAAAAGGCGGTCACCGCCCTGGGGCTGAAAGAGCCTGTCATCGGTACGAGGATGACCACTACGGATGGGTTCTTAAGCCCCCGGCCTGCCGACTCGCCCTATATCTATACCGTGGTAGGGGTTGTAAAGGATTTTCATTTCCAGACCCTTCACCAGGCCATAGCCCCGTTGATATTTACCAGCTCGGCCAGGTTCAATGATGTGCTGGGCATTACCTCGGTGCGTATAAAGGGAGATGATTTTGCCATTGCCATTAAGGCTATCGAACGCGCCTGGCACAAATTCGTGCCGGAAAAACCTTTTCATTATACTTTCCTCGACCAGAACCTGGCTGCTCAATACAAGGCGGAGCAGACCATGCAGCGTGTATTTACCGTCTTCTCGGTGCTGGCCATTTTTATCGCATGCATCGGTCTGCTGGGGCTTGCAGCCTATGCCACCCAGCAGCGGATCCGTGAGATCAGCATCCGGAAGGTGCTGGGTGCCGGCGCGGGTAATATCATCGGCATGCTGTCAAAGGACTTTCTCAAACTGGTGACCCTTTCCGCCCTTATCGCTTTCCCACTGGCCTGGATAGCCATGCATTCATGGCTGCAAAGCTTTGCTTACCGGGTAGGTCTCAGCTGGTGGATATTTATCCTTGCCTGGCTGATCTCGCTTTTTATTACCATGCTGACCATTAGTTTTCAGGCTATACGGGCGGCCCATGCCAACCCCGTGACAACCCTGAGATCGGAATAGGGCAGGGTAGGCCGCCCGCTGGCATGCTTTTTTTGCTTTTCCTGTTAAAACACAGTTATGAACAGGAAAAAGAACAATCCTTTCGAGGAAGTGGGAATGGCCATTGGGGTAGGACTCCTGGCGGGATTGGCCGGAACGGCGGCTATCACCTTGTCGCAAATGATAGAGATGAAGATCACGGGAAGAAAACCCGGTACAACACCTGAACAGGCAGTGGAGAAAACCCTGGACATAGGCGCCGTCAGCGAGGAGAAAAAGGAAAAGGTCTCACAGGAGGTCCACTGGGTATATGGCACTGCCTGGGGTGTTTCACGGGGGCTGATGCGACTGGCGGGGTTAAAGGGCTGGGTGGCGACCCTGACCCATTTCTCTGCTGTCTGGGGGACTTCGCTTGTCATGCTGCCTGCCCTGGGTTTGTCCAGGCCGGTACAGGAACAGGAAGTAAAGTCCACCCTGATCGATGCGCTGCACCATGCGGTGTATGCCACGGCAACGGGGCTGGTAGTGGATGCTATCGAAGGATAATTTTTCCTACCTTGCCGCCATATATGAAGCCATACGTTATTTGTCACATGATGTGCTCCGTCGACGGCAGGATATTGACTGAAACCTGGGGCAATCCCAAGGGCCGTAGTCTTTATGAACCCATCGGCAACCGGTACAAGGTAAAGACATGGATCAGCGGAAGGGTGACGATGGAGCGTGATTTTGCGGGTAAAAGACCTTTGAAGCTAAAGCCTGTACATAAGATCATTCCCCGGGTGGACCACATTGCCGACACAAAGGCCCGTAATTTTGCCATCGCCATCGACAGGGAGGGCAAGCTCAACTGGCATAGAGGGGAGATAGAGGGAGATCATATCATTTCCGTATTGTCGGAGCAGGTGAGCACGGAATACCTTGCACACTTACAGGAAAAGGGTATCAGCTACATCTTTGGCGGCAAGTCCGAATTGGATCTCAAAAAGGTATTGGACAAGCTGAACAAACTGTTTGGAATAAAGAAGCTGATGCTGGAAGGAGGTGGCAGTCTGAACGGGTCTTTTCTGCGCGCAGGTCTTATCGATGAGCTGAGTGTCCTGTATCTGCCGCTGGCGGACGGGACTGCAGGCGCGCCGAGCCTTTTTGATCTTGCGCAGGGGGACAGGAGAAAGGCTTCCAAATTGAAGCTGCTGTCCGTCAAAAAGCTGCAGAACGATGTATTGTGGATGCGTTATAAAGTGCAATAGCAGCTTGTTTGCGCAACAGGCAAACCCTTACTGACAATCGGGAAAAGCAAACGGATACCTGCCGGCGTAAAAAAATTTAGTTCATTATTTGGTAACAGAACATACCTTTTTGCCGTGCGACTGAACTAATGGAAATGTGTACATTGCACCGATGCCGACAATCGTTGATAACTTGCCGGAATATCCACCCCATACCAAAACATTTTCCCGGCTGCCGGACGAAGCCACGCTCGTATTACGAGCTGCCGAAGGCGATCAACAAGCCTATGCCCGGCTGTACACCTATTATTATCCAAACCTGTATACTTCTATTGCTTTCATCTCCCAGTCCCATGAAGAAACACAGGAGATCATCCACGAGGTTTTTTTGAAGATGTGGAAGAGCAGGGAAGCCCTTATGCTGGTGAGGTCCTTTGAGGACTATGCGTATGTCCTGGCCAGGAACCTCCTTTTTAATCATCTGAAAAGAAAGAAGCTCGATCAAAGGATATTGCATGCGCTTTCGGCGCAAAGATCGGGCGATTCGGAGGCTTCTCCCCACCAGGAGCTTTTGTTCAAGCAGTACTATCAGACCGCCCTGAATGCCATACAGCTGTTATCCGAACAAAAAAGGAAGATCTTTTTATTGCGCACCCAGCAGGGGCTGACCCTGAATGAAATTGCCGCCGAAATGAGGATCTCCCATCCCGCGGTGAAAAAACATTTGTATGCCGCCATCGGGTTCGTCAGGCAATATATAAGACAGCATGCCGGCGAATAAAAAAAAAGTTCGTTAAGGAGTATCCATTTCATACACCCGATTGTCAGTAATACCTGATCGCATGAAAAAGGAAGAAATTATAGCTTTAATGGAAGGTTATGGGGCCGGTACGCTTACCCCGGAGGAGGAGATCGTCTTTCTCCAATGGTACAGCGCATCATCCCTGGAAGAATTTCATGAGTTGCTGGCCCAATGCAGGGATCTTCCCCCTCATCTTTCCTGGTTTCCTGCCATGCCGGAAGGCCTCCGGACGAGACTGGAGCAGGACATCCGGAACTTTGATGCTGACGAAGAGGCCGGCGAAGTCCGGCGGCTGCCGTTGCTCCGCCGCATCCACCGGGGATGGGCCGCCGCGGCTGTGCTGGTGCTGCTGGCGGGCAGCTTTTTTGCGATCTTCCATCACCCGGAAAAGCAAGTGGATACAGTCGATCACCCTCCGTTGCAGCGTGATGCCGAGCCGGGCAGGACCCGGGCGGTGCTGACCCTGGCGGACGGCAGCAGGATCACGCTTGACAGCGCAAAGACAGGACAGCTTGCCATGCAAGGCACGACAAAAGTGACGAAGCAGAACGGCGCTGTCACTTACTCGGCAAAGGGCGCTGCCGGACTTTTATACAATACGCTGACCACTGCCCGTGGTGAGCAGTCCCCGCCCCTGACCCTATCCGACGGCACGAGAGTCTGGCTGAATGCAGCCTCTTCCATCCGGTACCCGGTCGCTTTTTCCGGGGATGCCCGGAAAGTGGAGATCACGGGAGAGGCCTATTTTGAAGTGGCGAAGGATCATGCAAAACCGTTCTTTGTAAAGGTGCGCGGCATGGAGGTACAGGTGCTGGGCACCAGCTTCGACATCAATGCTTACCAGGATGAGCCCGGCATGCGCACGACGTTGCTGGAAGGCAGCGTGCGGGTAATAGCCGGGGAGACGACAGCGCATGGGCCGCGGGATATGCTGCTGCAGCCCGGCCAGCAGGTACAGGTAGGGAATGGTAATGGTATGCGCCTGGTGAAAGAGGCGGATGTTGACCAGGTCATGGCCTGGAAGAACGGGTTGTTCAATTTCAACCACACCGATCTGCAAAGCGTCCTGCGGCAGCTGGCCAGATGGTATGATATCGATGTGCAGTTCGAAGGGAGTCCGTCGCCGCGGACCTTTCATGGCAAGATCACGAGGGACCTGCGTCTGTCCCAGGTCATCGGGCTGCTGCATGAGGTAGAAGTGAAGTTCCGGATAGAGGATGGGAAGCTCATCGTTACGCAATAGGAGATAAAGGATGCCTGAACAAAAAACCGGAAGCGTTGGAAGCACTTCCGGCGGAAGTCCGGGCAACCGAACAAATATAGTCCCGTTAAGACTGCTTTTTTCTATCACCCAAACACTGCAAAGGTATGCATTTTAAGGCTCTTTGTATCCGGCCGGCCTGTTGGCGGCGAGGGTACCGCACATTGTCAATGACCATGAAGCTAACTTCTTTTTTACTGCTGGCGGCCTGTCTGCAGGTGTCCGCCAAAGCCCGTTCTCAAACGGTCAGCTTTTCCGGAAGGAAAGTACCCCTTGAACAGGTATTTACATCCGTGGAAAAACAAACAGGCTACGTCTTTTTTTATGATGAGGCCGTCATGTCCGGCGTCAGGCCCGTCACCGTCCGGGCGACGAATATGCCGCTGGAAACATTTTTAAACCTCGCGCTGAAAGAAGCGCCTCTGAAATTCTCCTTTCAGAACAAGACCATCGTCATTTCCAGGAGACCGCCTGTTATGACGCCCGTCCGGCCTGCAAGAGATACCACGCTGCTGCCGGCTTTAAAGAGAACAAAGGACACCGCGACCATCGCAGACATCGACAGTACAAAAGGCAGCAGTCTTGAAGGCGTGGTGGTGCTGGGCTTTGGACAAACGCAAAAAAAGATCGCTCAGACAGGGGCCGTTGTGTCCATCGGCACCAAGGAAATAAAACAGAGCCCTGTATCCAATATCGCCAATGCCCTTACGGGCAGGTTACCCGGCCTGGTAAGCATTCAGCGCTCGGGCGAGCCGGGGGCCGATGACCCGCAGCTGTATATAAGAGGCATCTCCACGACCAACAGCACAGCCCCCCTGATAACCATCGACGGGGTACAAAAAGAGAGCAGCGCCATTTCCATGCTGGACCCCAACGAGGTGGAAAGCGTCACCATCCTCAAGGACGCCTCGGCCACGGCCTTATATGGGGTAAAGGGCGCCAACGGGGTGATCATCATCAAGACGCGCAGGGGTAAGGAAGGGAAGCCTGCCGCCAGCGCAAGTCTCCAGACATCCGTTCAAAAAGCCACCAGTCTTCCGCAATACCTGGATTCCTATCATTTTGCTGTACTGGCCAATGAAGCGTACAAGAACGATAATCCCAATGGGACACTGCCTCCGTATACGGATGCCGACATCGAAGCTTACAGGACAGGCAGCGATCCGTACGGTCATCCCAATGTAGACTGGCTGAATGCCATGCTGCAGCCGGCAAGGATGACCCGGGCAGACTTCAACATCAGCGGAGGAAGCCCGATGGTAAAATATTTCGCCAACATCGGGTACACGGACCAGCAGGGGCTTTACAAGGCGGAAAAGAATCCCCAATATGACCCCAGCCTGAACTACAAACGCTATAATTTCCGGAGCAATATCGACATCGACTTCGATAAGGACTTTTCGCTTGGCCTTAGCCTCTTCGGGTCCATCGAAAATAAACGGGCTTCCAATACCTCTACCACCGACCTTTTCGACTACCTCATGAAAGAGCCGCCGAATGCTTTCCCGATCAAATATCCCACGGGGTTCTATGGCGGTACGAACAGGTCCAATCCCTTCCAGTTGCTGAACGGGACGGGCTATACGCAAAGCTTCAACTCATCCCTTTCCGGCATGCTGACCCTGACCAGGAAGCTGGATTTTATTACAAAAGGGCTGTTCCTGAAAGGGAATTATTCCTTTGACGGATACTTTACCAACAACTTTACCCGGACCATGAGCAGCAGGACGGCCATGTACAAGGGCTCGGGTCCGTTCACGGACACAGCCAGCTACGTTTATGCCGGCGTGGACCAGCCGTTGAGCGCGCCTTCCTCTTCGTTTGGACAGAACAGGGACATATGGATCGATGCGTCCCTCAACTACGAACAGGTTTTCGGCGATCATACAGTGACAGGCCTTTTGCTGGCCAACCGGACGCAGCAGGTCATCGGGGGACAGATACCCTTCGTGTCCCAGGGACTGGTATCGCGGCTGACGTATAGCTTCCGGAATAAATATTTTGCCGAGCTGAACGCAGGATATAACGGTACGGACAATTTTGCCAAAGGCAAGCGTTATGGCCTCTTCCCTGCCGTATCCGCAGGCTGGGTGCTTTCCAAAGAGAATTTCCTGAAGGACGATCCCGTCATCGATTTCCTGAAGCTGCGGGCATCCTATGGGATAACGGGTAACGATCAGCTCAATGGCAGAAGATGGCTCTTCGTCTCCGATTATCAGAGCGGGACAGGATATCCTTACGGCGACCCCCTCACCAGCGTCGGCGGCGTGGCGGAAGGACCGGCCGCCAACCCGGATATCACCTGGGAAAAAGCACATAAGCTGAACATCGGGGCGGAGATAAAGATATTAAAGGAATTGTTTGGCGTGACCATCGACGTATTCAGGGAAAGACGCAGCGATATACTCATCACGAGGGGATCGGTGCCGTCCATCATCGGTGTTCCTACGGCCAACCTGCCCCCGGCGAATATGGGCGTGGTGGTCAACAAAGGCTTTGAGGTGGAGATCACGCACAGACAGCGGATAGGGAATGTCACCTATTTTGTAAAAGCCAACGGGTCGTATGCACGGAACAAGATCCTGTTCATGGACGAGGTGGACTGGCCTTACGACTACCTGAGAAGGACGGGCCGTCCCATCGGGCAACTATACGGTTATACGGCCCTGGGCTTCTTCAAGGACCAGGATGACATCGACAAAAGTCCCGCGCAATTCGGCAAGCTGATACCGGGCGATCTCAAGTACAAGGACCTGAACCATGACAATGTCATCGATGCGAATGACCAGGGGCCTATCGGCAGGACCTATATCCCGGAAATACTCTTTGGCGTTTCCGGCGGGGTGAACTGGAAGAATGTCGATGCGAGCTTTCTGTTCCAGGGCGCTACGAACTACAACGTCATCTTCGATCACGAAGGGGCCTGGGAATTTTACAATGGGGCAAAGGTAATGGTGCAGCACCTGGGCCGCTGGACACCCGCAACCGCCAACACCGCCACTTATCCGGTGCTGCATTACGGACAGAATGCGAACAACCACCTCACCGGCTCGTTCTGGATGAAGGATGCCAGCTATATCCGGCTGAAGAACGTAGAAGTGGGGTACACGTTCAGGAACCTCCAGCTGTCGAAGTCGACACATCTGTCCACGCTGCGCATTTTTGTCAGCGGCGAGAACCTGGTCACCTGGGACAGGATGGGCAAACAGAGCTTTGACCCGGAGGCGCCCGCGGGAAAAGGGTTCTACTATCCCCAGCTGAAAGTATATAACGTGGGTATTTCCACGGATTTCTGAATTTTTCCACTGACCTGAACAAAATGACAAACCATATTAAAATGAGACAGAGAACAAATATTTTTTATCACCTGCTTGCCGTGCTGGCGCTGGCGTCGGGCTGCAAGAAAATAAACAGCTACCTGGATAAGGCGGAGTCCGGCGGGATCACGGAAGAGCAGGCTTTTGCGAATTTTTCAGAAGCGCAGCAGTTCCTTGCCAATGTGTACAGCAGCGGGCTGGGCAACGGGGACTGGTTTGCCCCCACCAACACCACGCTGGACAACTCTTTTTGCTTTACGGCGGCCACGGACGACGCAAGGTGCCAGTACAATTATACCTATGCGCCGATTGTCTTCAACAACGGATCGCTGTCGCCTACGAACAATCCCATCGACAACTGGTCAAAGGAATACCAGGCTATCAGGAAGGTCAACGATTTCCTGGCGCACATCGATGCGGTGCCTGTCCAGGATGATAACGAGGCAGCGGGAAGATCGAGGATGAAAGGGGAAGGATATTTTCTCCGGGCTTACTTTTATGCGGAGCTCTACAAGCGGTATGGAGCTGTACCCCTCATCACCCGGGTGCTGAGCATCAGCGACGATCTGAACATCCCCCGGAATACGGACGACGAGACCGTGGCTTTTATCGTCGCCAGCTGCGACAGCGCCGTTACCTTATTGCCCGCAAGCTATCCGCCGAATAACCTGGGACGGGCAACCAGCGGCGCAGCCATGATGCTGAAGGCAAGGACGCAGCTGTTCGCGGCCAGCCTGCTGCATAACCCTTCCAACGACCCGCAGAAATGGCGGAATGCCGCGGCTTCGGCCAGGGCAGTGATGGACCTTAATATATACCACCTGGCCGACAGTTTCAAGACCATGCTGCATACACGGGCATCCCCGGAGATCATTTTCCAGTCTACCATCAACCAGGTATTCAAGGTCGCCACGGACGATTGGGTAAGGGTCCAGCAGCCTCCGGGTCAGGGTGGGGGATGGGCCAACACCCAGCCGCTGCAAAACCTGGTGGATGCTTACGAGATGAAGAACGGCCTGCCCATCACAGATCCCGCCTCCGGTTATGATCCCGGCAATCCTTACAAGGACCGCGACCCGCGGTTGGCGCAGACCGTTATTTACAACGGGATGAAATGGGCCGGGGCTACCATCTATACTTATGTCAACAGCGGCGCCAACGGGCTGAACTATAAGGCAGGGGCCACGCAGACAGGGTATTATATGGGCGGCAAGATGCTGGATGAAACGTCCACCCTGCTGACCTCGTATCAGCCGGGCAGCCATTATTGGGTATTCATGCGTTACGCAGAGACCCTGCTTGACTATGCAGAAGCGCAGAATGAGGCGGTGGGCCCGGACCCCAGCGTCTATGATGCCGTCAACCAGGTGCGTGGAAGGAAAAGCGTGAACATGCCGCCCCTGCCTGCCGGGCTCAGCCAGGACGAGATGAGGGAAAAGATCCGCCATGAGCGCAGGATCGAGATGGCGCTGGAAGACACCCGTTTCTGGGATATCCGCCGGTGGAGGATAGGCACACAGGTCATGAATGACGCCAATGGGATGAGGATCACAAAAAATACGGACGGCAGCTATACCTATGTACCCTTCCTCGTGGAGAGCCGGGTCTATAAGCCGGCTTTCGATCTTTTCCCCATCCCGCAAGCCGAGATGCAGAAGAACAAGGCGCTCGTGCAAAATGAAGGATATACGAATTAGCACCCCAACCCCTTAAAGCCCCGGCCGACGGGCCGGGCTTTTTTTTATCTTTGCATCCATGAAAAAAGGACGTCTGGAAGCTTTCAGCGATGGGGTGATCGCCATCATCATCACGATCATGGTACTGGAACTGCATGTTCCGCATAGCCATCATATCGAAGACCTGGCGCCGCTGCTGCCCGCATTCTTCAGCTATGTGCTCAGCTTTGTGTATGTAGGGATCTACTGGAACAATCACCATCATATGATCTATGCCGCCACGACGGTGAACGGGAGCATACTCTGGGCCAACCTCAATCTTTTATTCTGGCTTTCCCTTATTCCTTTTGTCACGGCCTGGATGGGCGAGAACCATTTTGACCGCTGGCCTGTCGTACTGTATGGGGCGGTACTTATCATGACCGGTTTTGCATATACCATATTATGCCGGTTGCTTATCAGGGAGGCGGGGCCGGATTCTGAATTGGCCCTTGCATTGGGCAGGGATTGGAAGGGAAAGCTGTCTGTCATCCTGTATGCCGTAGCCATTGCCCTGGCGTTTATCAATTCCTGGATTGCCTTTGGGATATATGTGCTGGTGGCGGTAATGTGGTTTATCCCGGACAGGAGGATCGAGCGGAAAGTGATGGGATAACAGGACTTGCAAGTGCAAAAAAAGTTCCGTATATTGGAGATCGTGCGTTCAATCCGTCACCCGAAAAGAAGACCTCCGATGTCCCGAAAGACCATGCACCTTTTTCCTGTCGCAATAGCGGCCTTTTTATTCTCCGGCTGCGCCACCATCATGCATGGTTCCCGGCAAGGTATATTCCTCACATGCGAGCCCCGTATTGCAAACGTATATATCGACAGCGTCTTTGTTGGCAATACCCCCATGACTGCCGTGCTGCGGCGGGGAAAGAACCACCATTTAAAGATAGCGCTGCCGGGATATAAGCCTTTTGAGACCGAACTCACCCGCCGGCTGGACGGATGGACGTTTGGAAATATCCTTGGCGTGGTGGGTATTGCCCTGGATGCATACAATGGCAGCATGTACAGACTGCGTCCAAAGGATATGTATCCTGAACTTACTCCGCTCACCGGTGACGGCAACGATCTGTCCAT
>DASZVM010000436.1:0-4200 GCA_035547295.1 Puia sp.
GCGCACATGGGTTTTTTGCCGGCGCTGGTACGGTCATAGCACATGTTGCATTTCATCATAAGGTCATACTGTTCCTGTTTTTTAGGCACGCCGAACGGACAGGCCATCACGCAATTGGAGCAGCCGATACACCGGGAGGTATTGGCCGTCTGGACCACCCCGAAGTCATCTTTGGTAATGGCATCGGCAGGGCACACCTTTGCACATACGGGGTCATCACAATGCATGCACACCTGTACGGTAGTCTGGATGGTGGTGGCGCGTTCCACATAATTGACATGGATCATGCTTTCATGGCCGTTGGTCTCGCACTCCGCGCAGGCCATCTCGCAGGCGCGGCAACCGATGCAGCGCTGCATGTCAACAAAAAATTCCATGTCGGTGCTATAGGCCGTTGTCTCCATACATGTTGATTATATATTATACACTATCCCAGGCATGTGCCTTAGAGGCTTCTGTGATGATCCCTAACGGCTCCAGCCGGCAGGCGCAAACTTTGAACTCGGGTATTTTAGATATCGGATCGAGCGTACCCGGCGTAAGCTGATTGGCTGATTTTTTCCCGGGCCAATGATAGGGGATGAACACTGTATCTTTCCGGATGGTTTCCACGATATTGGCGGGAAATTCACCCATGCCCCTCCGGGTTTCCACACGTACGAGCTCCCGTTGACGGATATTATAGCGGGCCGCCAGCTCCGGGTGGATCTCCACCAATGGTTCGGGATAGATACCCACCAGCTTGCCGATGCGCCGGGTCTGGGTACCGCTGAGATACTGGGACACCACCCTGCCGGTGGTCAGCACCACGGGATAATCGGCATCTGTCACTTCCCCCGGCGGACGGTAGCTGACAGGATTAAAATGGGCTTTGCCGTCGGGCGTATGGAATTTACGGTCTTCCCAAAGCCGGGGAGTGCCGGGATGATCTTCGGAAGGACAGGGCCAGAATATACCCAGGTTCTCTTCTATCTTTTTATAAGTTATGCCATAGTAGTCGGCGGTTCCCCCTTTGGAGGCTACCCGCAGCTCGTTAAAGATAGCTTCACTGTCGGCATAGGTGAATTTGTCACCCGCACCCAGACGATGGGCCAGCTCCAGTATGATGGAAGTATCGGTGCGGGCATTCCCTGGCGGGGTAACAGCCCGCTGTATGCGAACGACGCGGCCTTCGGCGGTAGTGACGGTGCCTTCCTCTTCCTCATGGAGAGAGCCTGCCAGAATGATGTCCGCATGACGGGCCGTCTCATTGAGAAAGAAATCGATACAAACATAAAATTCCAGCTTTTCCAATGCTTCCCGTACAAAGGTGTTATTAGGCAGCGAAACAAGGGGGTTGAAGCAAATAGACAGCAGTCCCTTTACCTCGCCCCGATGGATGGCTTCTATCAGCTCCCAGGCAGTCAGCCCTTTTCCCGGCATATCGGCCTCGTTGATGCCCCACACCTGTGCGATGTATTTGCGGTGCTCGGGATTGGTGATGTCGCGGTTACCGGGGAGCTGGTCGCATTTATGTCCATGCTCCCGGCCGCCCTGCCCATTGCCCTGCCCGGTGATGGTGCCATAGCCGCAATAAGGTCTGCCGATTCGACCGGTGGCCAGCACCAGGTTGATACAGCCCAGTACGTTCTCCACTCCCTTGGAATGATGCTCTATGCCCCTGGCATGAAGGAGAAAGCTGGTCTTTGCACGGCCCCATAGCTCAGCCGCCGCCTTTATTTTTTCTCCGGTAATACCCGTGACGGCAGAGGCCCATTCGATGGTGTGATCTTTTACTGCTGCGAGTGCATCGTCAAAGCCGGAAGTGTGATCCCGGATAAAGTCATGATCCAGCAGGTCATGATCGGCAAGATATTTCAGCATGGCGCCATAGAGAGCAGAGTCGGTGCCGGGTTTGATGTCCAGGTGAATGTCGGCTGTACGTGCAAGGGGAATGATCCGGGGGTCGATGACGATGAGCTTTGCCCCGTTGTCACGGGCCCGCCAGAGCCAATGCGTAAGCGTAGGAAAGGTCTCGCTGACATTGGCGCCTGTTACGATGATCACTTCGGCATGCTCGAGGTCGGCAAAACTGTTGGAGGTCCTGTCCAGGCCAAATGCCTTTTTATTGCCGGCGCCGGCGCTGACCATGCAAAGCCGGCCATTGTAATCCAGGTTAGCAGTTTTGACGGCTACCCGTGCAAATTTGCCCATGAGATAGCTTTTTTCATTGGTAAGCGACACCCCCGACAGAATAGAGAACGCATCCTTGCCATATTGCCCCTGTATCCGCCGGATCTCGGAAACTACCCTGTCCATGGCCTTATCCCAGGATATAGGTGCGAAACCTTCGCCTTCGACACGCTCCAGGGGGTCCAGCAGACGGTCGGGGTGGTTGTCCTGCAGGTACCGTTGTACCCCTTTTGGACAAAGACGCCCTTCGTTAAAGGGGAATTCCATCCATGGCTCAAAACCTACGACCTTATTGTTCTTTACCAGGAGCTGGATCCCGCACTGCATACCGCAGAAGCAGCAATGTGTCTTGACTGCTCTATCGGGCTCATCCCTGCCTATATAACCTTCGGCCGGCGCGAAGTTGAGGTGCGGCCCGTGTCGCTGTATGATCTTTTCCGCCGATGTTGGTAGCTTGGCCATTTATTATCTTTTATTGCTTCCTCTGTTTACCCAAAGAAGGAACCGTCCTCTCGTCTTGCTTCGAGATGGGCTTTGGCGAGCAAAGATCTTTTACCCTCGGGACTAAAGTCGAGATGCGAGCTTCCGTCTTCCAGGGTAAAGTCGAATCCCAGCTCTTTTGTCACCGTCTTCAGGTCATCGATATGTAGCTGTGTGGCAAACGGCTGATGGGTATGGGGGCAGACGGCCATGCCTCTTTTTTCGCCCTCTTTCCGGTACACATGCACGCCTATCTGGGCAGGCCTTTGTATGATGTGAAAGAATTTTCCAAATGGTATCCAGACGAGGAATAAGATAACGGCTACAGCGTGCGTAACGGCCATAAAGTCGTAGGCAAAGCCTTTCATGAAGGCATAGCTGAAGTTCAACCCAAGCCCTGTTACGGAGATGATGATCAGCAATAACAGCGGAAGGAGGTCGCCTTCAAACGTCTGGGTGGCGATCAGCCCTGCATTGGTGAGGCGTCGCACGAGAAAGATCACGCAGCCTATGATGACCAGGTAAGAGCACCAGGTAAGGGCATGGAAGATGATAAACGCAAGAAGGCTGCCCAGCCTGAAGTTCATCACCCTGAACCCAAAGAAATTTGCATTGTAGAGCTTGATCGCACCCGGATCGGCGGCCGTTGCCGGATCGAGCGTGAAATTTATCCATCCCAATGTAAGGGGGACAGTAATGGCAAAGGCCGCGAGACAACCGGTGGCCAGCATAAAATGAGCAAACCAGCGTTGCCGGCTGCGGGGGTAAATAAACGCCTGGAATGCAAGGTTCCGGATCGATTCTTTTACCAGCATGGCAAGGTGGACGATATAGCTGCCGTTGAAGACAAACTGCCAGGTGCGTTTGAAATAGAGCCAGGTAGGAGGCCGCTGGAGCCATACCGTGTAGCGATATACGCCCGCAGCCAGGGCGAAAAGAGTACCGAACAGATAGGCTATTAATGCAGGATCGAAATTTTGCAGCTTGCGCGATCCGTAAAACGATATTGCCACACATAGTACCGTTGCCGTCAGGGCGGCAATAAATGCCTTTTTATCGATGGAAAAACGATGCCTCATATCGCGCTGTCGGTTTTTACTCGTCTTTTGAAAATGGGCAGTTCGATCAGCAGCCCTATGAAAACGATGATACAGGTGACTACTGCTAATATAACGAAAATCGCTGAAACAGGCTTAATAAAATCAAAGCGGGTGATGTCGGCATATATGAATGTGCATACGCCGTACATGCCGATGGGGAAGACCATGGACCAGTATTGAGGATCATAACGGAGAGGCACCCGGGCAATAAAGTGACGATAGCCAAACATAATGAAGAGGAGCGGTACCCACCAGGTGGCAAAAGCCCAAAAGAAAAGGGTAAACGTCTGAACAAACGTCGCCCACTGACCGAGATGCTCATAGTGGCGCGCATAGATGACGAGCCTGGAGCCCGCCAGCGAAATGATGGCGACGGCGCCCATATTGATCCAGTAAGGCGGTGTCAGGGTCTCGGCTTTCATGCTGATAAAAAGCCAGCGATAGAGGA
>DASZVM010000437.1:0-3117 GCA_035547295.1 Puia sp.
CCACCCTGTAAGCAGCACCCCCGCAATGACCAGCAGGGTCCCTAGCACCTGTTCGGTGTAAATAGGTTCGCCCAGGATAAAATGCGCCTGCAGGATGGTGGAGACAGGGCCGATGCTGGTGACGATGGCTGCATTGTTGGCGCCGATCCTTTTCATGCCCGCGGAAAGCATAAAGGAAGGAATGACGGTAGCCAGCAAGGCCAGGAGCACGCCGTAAAGCCACAACCCATGGGCAGCAGCAGGCACATGAAAATTCCCGGCCAGCGACCCGCGTACGAGGAAGTGAAGGAATACTCCTCCGATGGCAACCAGCATGCTGTAGGTGGTGAATTTGGCGGGCGGGAGCACTGTCACGATCCGTCCCATGCCGGCCAGGTAAAAAGCGTAGGTGATGGCGCACAAAAAAACGAAGAAGCTGCCCCAGTAGAAGTGGGCATTCCCCGTATCTATCTTTAATTCCCCAAAGTAAGCGATCCCGATGCCCGTGTAGGTCAGCACCAGGGCCCATATCTGTACCCGGTTGATCCGCTGGCGGAAGGCCAGGGAGTTGATCAGGACGGCAAAGCTGGGGTAGAGGAAAAGGATGAGGCGTTCGAGACCGGCAGAAATGTACTGCAGCCCCACAAAATCAAAATAACTGCTGAGATGGTAGCCCAGGATGCCCAGTACGACGACCCAGAGCCATTGCCGCGTGTTCATCCGGGGGGCGGCGGAGGAGCGGGCGCCCCAAAGGGCTGCCAGGATATAAAAGGGTAAAGAGAACAACATCCGCAGCGTCAGGAGTGTCAGGGCGTCTACGGATGTTGTCTGAAAAGCTTTTTTGATAATGATAGCCTTGGTGGAGAACAGGATGGCCCCTGTAAAGGAGATCAGGAAGCCCGCCAGCATGGTATTGTTCCTAGACGGATACATTGAAATCCCTCAAAGCGTCATTCAGGCTGGTTTTCAGATCGGTGCTGGGCTTGCGCTGACCGATGATCAGCGCGCAGCTGACATTGTACTCTCCGGCAGGGAACTTCTTCGGGTAGGTACCAGGTATCACTACGCTACGGGCCGGGACACGTCCCTTGTATTCCACGGGAGAGGGACCGCTGACATCGATGATCTTTGTCGATTGGGTCAGTACGACATTGGCGCCCAGTACGGCTTCTTTCTCAATGATGACGCCTTCCACCACGATGCTGCGGCTACCCAGGAAGGCGCCGTCCTCGACGATCACGGGCGCTGCCTGCAGGGGTTCCAGTACGCCCCCGATGCCTACGCCACCGCTGAGATGCACACCCTTCCCGATCTGCGCACAGCTGCCGACAGTGGCCCAGGTGTCCACCATGGTACCTTCGTCCACATATGCGCCGATGTTGACGTAGCTTGGCATCAACACTACATTTTTGGCCAGGTAGGCGCCATACCGCGCAACTGCATGGGGGACGGCGCGGACGCCCAGGTCCTTATAGTTTTTCTTCAACAGCATTTTATCATAGAACTCGAAAGGGGGAACGTCCCAGGTCTGCATGGGTTGGATACCAAAATACAGCAGGATGGCCTGTTTTACCCATTCATTTACGGCCCAGCCGCCGCCGGCTACGGGAGAGGCTACCCGCAGGCGGCCTTTGTCCACTTCTTCGATGACGGCCCTGACGGCATCCGCATGTTTGGCTTCTTTTAATAGATCCCGGTTGGTCCAGGCTTCCACGATCAGTTGTTGCAATTCCATCTAAAAATTTTTTGCAAACCTACATTAATATGCTCAATCGACAAGGAACCGATGAATGGCTGAATTCACTGCTGGGTAGCAGCATGTCGTTGGCTAGGTTCCACTTCGCCATTGGAAAGACATCAATACAAGTGAAACATACTACCTTTGCGGCTTATGCATTCCCCGGATTTTCAACAGGACATCGACCGCAGCCTGGCCGTGCTCCCCCAAAGCGGTCTTATTCTCTATCCCACCGATACCATTTGGGGCGTGGGTTGCGATGCCACCGACAGCGCAGCGGTCAGAAAAATTTTCCACCTCAAACAGCGGGCAGAGACCAAGAGCCTTATTGTGCTGATGGCGGACGAAAAGGATATATTAAAATATACCAGCCAGCCCGACCTCCGGATCTTTGACTTCCTGCATACCGTGACAAAGCCCACCACCGTCATTTATGAAGGGGCAGTGGGACTGGCGGACAACCTCATCGGTGCCGACGGCACGGTGGCCATCCGTCTGGTGAACGACCCTTTCTGCCGGCATCTTGTCAAACGGTTCCGTAAACCCATCGTTTCTACTTCGGCAAATATCTCGGGAGAGCCTTCCCCGCAAAGCTTCGCAGCTATCGACCCGCATATAAAAGAAGGAGTCGACTATATCGTTCGCCACAGGCAGGATGATACCACTCCCCGCGAGCCATCCGCCATTGTACGATGGAACAGGGACGGTACTGTCACCGTCATTCGCCCCTAAATAGTACCTTCGCCACGTGAAAAAATTCCTGGTCATACAAACGGCGTTTATAGGAGATGTTGTGCTGGCGACAGGCATTATCGAGAAGCTCCATGCTTATTTCCCCGATGCGCAAATAGACTTCCTGCTCCGTAAAGGCAACGAGGCGCTGCTGGCCGATCATCCGTACCTGAACCAGGTCCTCATATGGGATAAGAAAGAGCACAAGCTGCGCAACCTGTTCAGGCTGATCAAAAAGGTTCGCCGGACGAAGTATGACAAGGTCATCAACGTACAGCGTTTTGCCGCCACAGGGCTGCTGACGGTGCTTTCCGGGGCGAAGGAGAAGATAGGGTTTGACAAAAACCCCTGGAGCAGATGGTTTACAAAAAGCATCCCCCACATCGTGAGCACCAGCGAAGCACCTCTCCATGAGATCCAGCGCAACCAGGAATTAATACAATCCTTCACGGATAAAACGCCCGCCCGGCCGCATCTGTACCCTTTGGAGGAGGACTATAAAAAGGTGCAGAAATACAAAGCCTCGCAATATATCACGATCTCTCCCGCCTCGGTGTGGTTCACCAAACAATATCCAAAGGAAAAATGGGTAGACTTTATCAGCAAAGTTCCCGATACCTGCCGGGTCTATCTGCTGGGTGCGCCATCCGACAAAGCCCTTTGTGCTT
>DASZVM010000438.1:0-2737 GCA_035547295.1 Puia sp.
GTACCCCTTTATCCTCGCTGCCCATCACGATACAGCAGGGCTCGGACAGCGGCAGTTGAAAGACTTTCTTCTCCGCCTTCATCTCGCTGGTGAATACCCGGATGCCGTTGAGGTGCAGACTATCCACCGCTTTCAGCAGGCTGTTTACCCGGCAGATATTGATATGTTCCAATGCGCCGGCCGAAGATTTCATCGCCTCCTCATTAAGGGCCCCGGTCCCTTTGTCAGGAATGATCAGCGCCTGGGCGCCGCAGCAAAGGGCGGTCCGGGCAATGGCCCCGATGTTACGGACATCGGTAACCCCATCCAACATGATAAATAACGGGGTCTGTCCCTGTGCCACCACGTGATCGATCACCTGCTGCAGGTCGAGATATTGCACCAGCCCCCCAAAGGCCACGACCCCCTGATGATTGGCCCGCGTAAGCGAATTCAGCTTTTCCACAGGCACTACCTGCACCGGAATGGAAGACTCCCGGGCCAGTTGCCGGATCTCCGCAATGGCCTCCCCGGCAGCATTGCGCTGCAGCAGGATCTTATCGATAGCCCTCCCTGAACGGATGGCCTCAACGAGAGGCTGTCGGCCGATGATGAGGGATGACTGCTTCATTCAACATGATTTTTACTTTTAGAATGGCTGCGACAGTGATGGCATCCGTAATGAGGCCTTCCACCACCATGCGGTAGGCCTCTGCAAACGGTACTTTACGCACCACCAGCTGCTCGGTTTCCTCAGGCTCAGGTTCCCGCTGCTCCAATTGCCGGGCCAAAAAAATAATGGCTTTCTCATCGGTGACGGAATTGGAAAGATGCATCTCCATAAGAGTTGTCCATTCCGCCGCCACCAGACCTGTCTCTTCCAGCAACTCGCGCTGCGCCGATGCTACAGGCGGAACGGCAAGGTCTCCTCCGCCTTCGGGTATCTCCCAACTGTACTGGTCCAGGGGAAATCGGTACTGGCCCACCAGCCAGGTATTCAGCTCTTCGTCCAGCGGCAGGATGCCGATGGCTAAACCTTTAAAATGGACCTTGCCATAGATGCCCCTGCCCCCTCCCGGATTGATGACATCGTATTCCGTCAGGCCGATCCACTTATTGTCATAGACGGGGCGCTGGGAAAGGATGGTCCATGGATTGTGTTGTTCGTTCATAATTTAAAAGCCTCCCGAAGGAGGCTTCTTTTTTATTTTATGCCGAAGGCCTTCTTCACCTTCGGAACATAGTCCAGCTTTTCCCAGGTGAACAGCTCGACCTTCCTCTTTACTTCCTTGCCATCGGGAGAGATAAAGGTCTTTTCCACCAGCTCAGGCTTACGGCCCATATGACCATAGGCAGCCGTTTCGCTGTAAATGGGGTTACGCAGCTTCAAACGGGTTTCGATGAAGTAAGGACGCATATCGAACAGATCCATCACTTTTTTTGCGATCTGGCCGTCCGACAACTTGACCTTGGCCGTGCCATAGGTATTTACGTTGATGCTGGTAGGCTGGGCTACGCCGATGGCATAGGACACCTGCACCAGAATCTCGTCGGCTACACCGGCTGCTACGAGGTTCTTGGCGATATGACGCGTGGCATACGCCGCGGAGCGGTCTACCTTGGAAGGGTCCTTTCCGCTGAATGCGCCGCCGCCATGCGCTCCCTTGCCGCCATAGGTATCTACGATGATCTTACGACCTGTAAGACCGGTGTCCCCGTGAGGACCGCCGATGACGAACTTGCCGGTGGGATTGATATGATACTTGATCTGGTCGTTGAACAGACGGGCGTACTTCTTATATTTTGCCTTTACCCGGGGGATCAGGATCTCGATGATATCCTTCTTGATCCTGGCCTGCATTTTAGACTCCGTGTCAAAATCATCGTGCTGGGTAGAGACCACGATAGCATCGATCCGGACGGGCTTGTTATTATCGTCATATTCCAGTGTCACCTGGCTTTTTGCATCGGGGCGGAGATATTTGATCTGCTTGTTCTCCCTTCTCAGAGCGGCCAGTTCCAGCAGGATCTTATGGGCCAGATCCAATGCCAGGGGCATATAATCGTCTGTTTCATTGCTGGCATAGCCGAACATCATGCCCTGGTCGCCCGCGCCCTGCTCTTCCTTCTTCTTCCTGTCGACACCCTGGTTGATATCGGAGGATTGCTCATGGATGGCGGAAAAGATACCGCAGGAATTGGCTTCGAACATGTATTCGCTCTTGGTGTACCCGATCTTGCGGATGACATCACGGGCGATGTCCTGTACATCCAGATAGGCCTTAGATTTTACTTCGCCGGCAAGCACTACCTGGCCAGTGGTAACCAGGGTCTCGCAGGCTACTTTTGATTGGGGGTCAAAAGCCAGGAAATGATCAATCAGCGCGTCGGATATCTGGTCGGCCACTTTATCGGGATGGCCCTCGGAGACGCTCTCGGAAGTAAATAAATAAGGCATGTAGTTTTAAAGATTTATTAAAAAATAATGGGTTTTTCTTACGCCCGCAAAGATAATAGCCAAATCGTTATTCCGGACCAAATTATTGTGTGACAAGGTAGCTATTTGCTGAGATCGGTATAGAGCTGCAGATAATCGCTCAGGTCTGATTCGGCATTGAAGGTAAGCACTTTCTTACCCCTTATCTTACCAAATTCCTCCACGAGCTTTTTCTCTACCTTTTCAGCCCCAAAGGTAATGGCGTCGGCGTAGGTGGCCCCACCCCGGAAAAGAGCGGTATTATTGGCTTCCTTATAGGGT
>DASZVM010000439.1:0-10217 GCA_035547295.1 Puia sp.
ATGAACATGTGTCGGAATGGAGCCCCGTCAATTATTGGGAGACAGGACTGAACGACGACGATTGGACGGCAAAATGGATCACGCCCTCCAATCCCGACACCACCGAAGGCCCAGCCCCACTCTTCCGGAAAACATTTGCGATCGGCAAAAAGATCAGGTCCGCCAGGCTCTACATCACCGCCCACGGCCTCTACGAAGCCTGGCTCAACGGCCGGCGGGTGGGCGACGCTTATTTCACCCCCGGCTGGACAAATTACAGACAAAGACTGCAATACCAGGTCTATGACGTCACCTCCCTGCTGACCACCGGCTCCAACATAGCCGCTGCTGTCATAGGAGACGGCTGGTACCGCGGTCCCACTTACCGCGGCAGAAAGAACATCTATGGTTCCACTCCCGGTCTCCTGTTCCAGCTTGAAATAACTTTTCCGGACGGTACCCGCCAGACCATCGGCTCCGACAATTCCTGGCATTCAGCCACCGGCCCTATCCGCTACTCCGAATTTTTCAACGGGGAGCTCTATGACGCTCAAAAAGAAATAACAGGATGGCTATCCCCCGGGTATAACGACGCACAATGGACACCGGTAAAGATCGAAACGCCTGATCCATCTACCCGCCTGATCGCAACCAACGCCCCACTGGTAAAAAAACACGAGGTCTTCAAACCCCTGTCCATATTCAAAACACCAAAGGGTGAGACCGTCATAGACTTTGGCCAGAACCTCGTCGGTTGGGTTCGCTTCAGATCGTCCGGGCACAAGGGCGATACGATCGTCCTTCATCATGGGGAAGTGCTCGACCCAAATGGTAACTTCTATACGGCAAATCTCCGTTCGGCCTTACAGACGATCACCTATATAGCCAAAGGCGCCGGGGACGAATGGTTCGAACCCCATTTCACCTTCCAGGGATTCCGTTATGTAAAAGTGGACGGCCCGCTGGACCTCCGCGATGTGGAAGCTGTCGCCCTTTATTCGGATATGGAAGCCACCGGCAGCTTTTCTACCTCTGATACCCTCGTCAATAAACTGCAGCATAATATCCAATGGGGACAAAAAGGCAATTTTATCGACATCCCCACCGATTGTCCTCAAAGAGACGAGCGGCTGGGATGGACAGGCGATGCACAGGCCTTTTCGGCAACCGCCACCTTCAACATGGACGTAGCAGCCTTCTATGCAAAATGGCTGGCCGATCTGCGTTCTGAACAGCTGCCCGACGGCGCCGTGCCATACGTCATTCCCAACGTCCTTCGTCCAAAAGACAATGCGTCCGCGGGATGGAGCGATGTGGCGACCGTCGCACCCTGGAATATTTATCTCGCCTACGGCGATACTACGATCCTCCGTGACCAATACGCCAGCATGAAAGCCTGGGTCGGCTATATCCGCGCCCACACCGTCGAAGACCTATGGAATACAGGCGACCACTTCGGCGACTGGCTCTTTTATACCCCCGGCGATGCCGACGACGACGGCCGGGCAGCCATCACGGATAAGCATCTCATCGCACAGACCTTCTACGCCCATTCGACACAGCTGCTGATCAACGCCGCACACGTACTGGGGAAAACAGAGGATGTCCGCGAATACACCGCGCTCCTGCAGAAGATCAAAGACGCATTCGTAGAGGAATACACCACTCGCAAAGGCCGCCTTGTCTCCGGCAGCCAGACGGCTTACGTCCTGGCCCTCCGGTTCGATATGCTCCCTGAAGACCTTCGGCGCCAGGCAGCCGCCCGCCTGGTCCGGAATATAAAGGACTACGGCAATCATCTTACCACCGGCTTCCTTGGTACGCCCTATCTCTGTCACGTGCTTACAAGGTTCGGATATAACGATGTAGCATATATGCTTTTGATGCAGCAAACCTATCCCTCCTGGCTGTACCCCGTCAAAAAAGGAGCTACCACCATCTGGGAAAGATGGGACGGCATACGGCCCGACGGCAGCCTCCAGCAGGCGAATATGAATTCATTCAATCACTATGCCTACGGCGCCATCGGGGATTGGATGTATAAAGTGATCGCAGGCATTAACCCCGTCGACACGGCGCCCGGCTATAAAGAAATACTTCTTACGCCTCATCCCGGAGGAGGTCTCACCCATGCCAGGGCGCAGCTAAAGACACTCTATGGCGCCATCATCTCATCATGGACATATGTCAACCACCGCCTTACGCTGGATGTTGCTATCCCTCCCAATACGATGGCGACGCTGGTCCTTCCCGGAAAAGATGGAGCACAGCGGTTAGGCTCGGGTAGCTATCACTACGATTATGCATGGTCCCCATAGGTCGGAACCCATCACTACCAAATAAGGTACACATTCCTCGATATCGGGTAAGCCGTCCCTCTCCTGCATGTCTAATTTTGTTGCAACCAAAGCAACTATGGACATTACAGAGATACTTTATCACAGGCTGCTGGAACCTTCCGGGATCCTGGTCAGGGACATCGCACGGCTGGAAGGAGATATAATTATCCTCGGCGCGGGAGGTAAAATGGGGCCCGCCCTTGCAAAGCTCGCCAGACAGGCCATCGACAAGGCAGGCACAGGACAAAAGGTCATCGCCGTATCCCGATTCTCTGAAAGCGGCACGGCAGATGATCTGCAACAGGATGGCATTGAGACCATCAGCGCCGATCTGTTGGACGACAGACAGCTGCAATCACTCCCGGATATAAAGAATGTCCTCTATCTCGCCGGCACAAAGTTCGGTACTACAGGGAAAGAGCCTTTCACCTGGGCCATGAACGCCTATCTACCGGGAAGGGTTGCCGAAAAATTCAGGGACTCCAATATCGTGGTTTTCTCCACGGGAAATGTCTATCCACTGACACCTGTGGTCCTCGGCGGCCCCACGGAAACATACCCGCCCGAACCCCTGGGGGAGTACGCCCAGTCCTGTCTTGGCCGCGAACGTATTTTTCAATATAGCTCCGAAAAATATAACACACCTGTACTGATCTACCGGCTGAACTATGCCAATGACGTCACCTACGGCGTCCTGTTGGAAATAGGCCGCTCGGTAATGACCGGCAAGCCCATCGATCTTCGAATGGGCAACGTCAATGTCATCTGGCAGGGAGACGCCAATGAGATAGCCCTCCGGTCACTGTTATATTGTTCTACCCCGCCCAGGATACTCAACGTGACAGGCCCCGAAACACTTTCCGTCCGTTGGGTCGCCGGTCAGTTCGGGCAATTATTAAAAAACACGCCCATATTCCTTCACGAAGAGCAATCTACCGCTCTCCTGAGCAACGCATCCGAATGTACCCGCCTTTTTGGCTATCCCCGCGTGTCCCCTTTAAAAATGATAGAGCTGTTGGCGGAGTGGTTGCAGCAGGGAGGAAAGACCATCGATAAGGCCACCCATTTCCAGGAACGCTCCGGAAAATTCTAATTACCCGATATATATGAAACTGGACGACAATATAAAGGACGCCCTGCACCAGGGCACGGTGATCCCCGCCCATCCATTGGCGCTGCACCCTGACCTGACCCTGAACAGAGAGAACCAGCGGCTGCTGACAAGGTACTATATGGCTTGCGGCGCGGGCGGTGTGGCTGTAGGCGTCCACACGACACAATTCGAAATAAGGAGACCCGAATTCAACATGCTTGGTGACGTCCTGAAGCTTGCGGCGGAAGAGATCGAACAGGCACGACTCGACAGGCCTTTCATAAAAATAGCCGGCATCTGCGGGCCTGCCGGACAGGCCGTCGACGAAGCCAGACTGGCCGTAAAATATGGTTATCACCTCGGTCTGCTGAGCATGGGCGGCCTTCAGGGCTACACGGAAACGGACCTCTTGCAACGGATCATCGCCGTGGCAGGGATCATCCCTGTATTTGGCTTCTATCTGCAGCCTGCCGTGGGAGGACGCTATCTGAGCTACGATTTCTGGCGCTCCATGGCAGAGATACCAAATGTGCATGCTATAAAAGTAGCGGCATTCAATCGGTATCACACACTCGATGTCGTAAGGGCAGTGTGCGATTCCAGCCGTCACGCAGACATCGCCCTCTATACAGGGAACGATGACAACATCGTAGCCGATCTGCTGACCCCCTATCGCTTTACCAGCAACGGGAAAGTAATCGAAAAAAGATTTGTCGGCGGACTCCTCGGGCACTGGGCCGTATGGACCAAAAAAGCAGTTGATCTTTTCCGTGAGATCCGACATTCTATCTCTGCCAATCAGGACAACGTAGAAGACCTCCTGTCCATAGGTTCGGAAGTCACCGATATGAACGCAGCCCTGTTCGATGTAAAGAATTCCTTCAAAGGATGCATCGCCGGCATCCACGAAGTGCTGAGAAGACAAGGTCTGATGGAAGGAGTTTGGTGCCTCAGCCCGGACGAAAAGCTCTCCGAAGGGCAATCCCGGGAGCTCGACAGGATAGAGCAGGCTTATCCTCACCACATGGACAACGCCTTCGTAAAAGATTTTCTGGACCGGCAACAAAAATAAAGGTCATGTTAAAGGACGACATCAGACGGTTGGCAGATAATATCCACAAGGAGATCATAGACATCAGAAGACATCTCCATGCAAACCCTGAACTCTCCTTTAACGAATACGACACTTCTGCGTTTATAAAGGATCGTCTCGACAAACAAGGCATCCCCTGGACATCCATGGCAACGACTGGCATCGTGGCTACGATAGAAGGTCGCAGCCCTTCCCAAAAAACCCTCATGCTAAGGGCCGATATGGACGCCCTCCCCATCACCGAAACAAGCGGCAGGATCTATGCCTCCCGTAACCCAGGTATCATGCATGCCTGCGGGCACGATGCGCACATGGCATCCCTGCTGGGAACGGCCCTTATTTTGCAGTCCATCCGCGCCGCCTTCACAGGCACCGTAAAATTGGTTTTCCAGCCCGGAGAAGAGATACTCCCTGGAGGAGCAAGCCTCATGATAAAGGAAGGGATGCTAAAGAACCCGTCGTCCCTGATCACCGGGCAGCACTCCATCTCTCCTCCCATCATCGGCCAACATTGCATGCCGGCCCTCGACACAGGCAAGGTCGCATGTAGAAAAGGCCCGTTCATGGCCTCCATGGACGAGCTCCGGCTGACGGTCAGAGGTAAGGGAGGACATGGAGCCATGCCCCACCGGAACATAGATCCCGTACTGATCGCCGCCCACATCCTCGTCGCTCTCCAGCAGGTGGTCAGCCGGATGGCCAACCCCGCAAGTCCTACAGTCCTTTCCTTTGGAAAGGTGATAGCCAACGGTGCCGTCAACGTCATTCCTGACGAGGTGCATATGGAAGGCACCTTCCGCGCCTTCGATGAGACATGGCGAAATGAAGCCCACACACGTATGAAAAGTCTCGCAGAAGGCATCGCGGGAAGCATGGGCGGCGCCTGTGACCTTCAGATTACCAGGGGATATCCCGTTTTGAAAAATGAAGAAGCTCTCACCGGTCAGGTCATGACATTCGCGGAAGAATACCTGGGCATGGACAATGTGGTACAATGGGATCTATGGACCGCGGCGGAAGACTTTGCTTATTACTCCCAGGTCACCGATGCCTGTTTTTATCTCCTGGGTACAGGCAATGCCCAAAAACAAACCCTTTCATCCCTGCATGCTTCGACCTTCGACATCGACGAAGATGCATTGGCCCTCAGCACAGGCCTGATGGCTTACATCGCCGTCAGGAAGCTGGAAGCTCAAAAAGGGCAATGTCCCAACAACGATATATGACACGCATTACACCAGGCAGAATGGATACAGGACAGTATCTTGTCAGCGCCACCGCTTTTTTTAGCCTTTTCTCACTCGTAGGCATCATGTTCTACGGCTTACCTTTCTTTTATGATTTCTGGGTAAAGGATTTTGGATGGTCCCGCGCCACCGTTACTTCCGGCAACGCTTTTGGGAAGGTCATCGTAGGTTTGTTCGGGTTTATCGCAGGTTGGTTGATCGACAGGCACGGCCCTCGCCGCATAATGCTCTTTGGCATCCTGTGCGGCGGCATCTCCCTGATGGCATTGAGCAGGATGAGTTCCCTGGGGCAATTTTACTTTTTCTATATCCTCAGCGCCCTGGGATATATGTGCGGCGGACCGCTGCCTAACCAGGTGCTCGTCTCCCATTGGTTTGCAGAAGCCCGGGGTAGGATGATGGGTATAGCCTATCTTGGCATCGGCATCGGGGGCATGCTGGTACCCCAGATGGCCAAATGGCTCAACCTGCATGTCGGATGGCATCGATCCCTCTTTACGCTGGGCGTATTGATCATCGTATTTTCATTTCCTCTTGCCTGGTTCGTACGCGATACACCAAAAAAATATGTCGGTCATGCTGCTGCCGAAAATAACAGGCTCCCCCTCAACGTGATCCTGAGGAACAGACCCTTTTACTTACTGCTGCTGGGAAGCATGTGCGCTATCGCCGCCGTCAGCGGCACTATCCAGAACCTGAAGCTCTTTTTTACCCTGGACATGAAATACGCTCAGGCCCATTCCGCCAACATCATATCCCTTATTCTTCTATCCAGCATCTTCGGCCGTCTGCTTGTCGGCTGGATGGCAGACAGATATCCAAAAAAATGGGTAATGATGATGCTTTCCACCATCGTAGCCTGCGCCATCCTTCTCCTCTACTTCGTCTCTGCACCTGGTGTCATCTATATTTTCGCCTTTATCTTTGGCGTCGGGCTGGGTGGCGACTATATGATCATCCCCCTCATCGCAGCCGACCTTTTCGGTTTGAAAGTATTGGGGCGCGTCATGGGTATCATCCTTGCCGCAGACAGCCTCGCCGATGCGCTCGCCCCTACCCTTGTCGGCTGGCTGGCAGATCGCCTGGGGAATTACACACACGCATTCACCGTCCTGGTAGCATTCGCCGTCATCGCCATTACCGCCATCGGCCTGCTGCCTCGTAAAACACAACTTACATGATCATTTACCGCCCTATGCAGCTGGCGGACATACCCGCAGGTATATCCCTCTGCCGCGCCAATCGCTGGAACCAGCTGCCGCGTGACTTTGAGATCTTTCTCCGGTTAAGCCCCAACGACTGCCGTGTCGCCGTAAAAGGAGATAAAATAACAGGCTCTGTGACTACCTTGCGCTATCAAAAAGCTTTCAGCTGGATCGGCATGCTCCTTGTCGATCCCCAAAGTCAGCGGCAAGGCATCGGCATGCAGCTCCTACGGGAAGCCCTCCATATCCTGGACGATGAACAGACCGTAAAGCTCGACGCCACTCCCGCCGGACGGGAAGTATATCTCAAGATGGGTTTTAAGGATGAATATCATCTCACCCGCATGCAATACACTCCCTCGCCCAACATCATACAAACTCCCTCCCTTTCCAATCCTATCATTCCGCAATCTCCCGTCACCTCCATCCCCCCTGACCCTCTCCTCGCAAAACCAATAGACATCAAAGACCTCCCCCGAATATCCTCATTCGACAAGCCGATCTTCGGAGCCGGCAGACACACCTTATTAAACTGGACCCTCACCGGCGCCCCCGATCTCGCATTCGTAGTAAAACAAGAAAACAAAATAACAGGATACTGCCTGGGCAGGGAAGGCCATTCCTTTACACAAATAGGCCCCATCGTCACACACGGCATCTCCATTGCAAAAACCCTCCTCCTCACCGCCCTCACCCATTCCAACAAAAAAACCTTGATCCTCGACATCCCCCGCCACACGCCGGAATGGCACGCCTGGCTGACCTCCATCGGCTTCACCGAACAACGCCCCTTTATAAGGATGTACCGCGGAAGCAACACCTCCCGCGGTATCCCCGAAAAACAATTTGCCATCCTCGGCCCCGAGTTCGGATAAACATTCACTCACAGCTCAAAGCACGCAGCTCACGGCCCCACATGTCCGCTCCAAAACCAAACCTCCCCGCCATAAAAATTCCGTGCATCGATAAAAGCTCCCGCAACATGGGGCTTCCCTGCGGGCACATCTCCCGACGGTGCCAAAGCAGGGTCATCGACATGCTCCCCGTTCGGCGCCCAAACGTTGGTCTTGTCCCAAAAGATGACAGTCGGATGCCCTTGCGCATACGTCTTGTCATAGGTCACATCCATTGAGTTGAAATCACATTCCCGGCCCCACTTGCTGGAATCCCCAAAATAATTACCCGTATAGGCAACATTCTTGATATAAGTCCCCGCTCCCTGGTGGTACCAGCGGGTAAGCACAGGCGATGTCCCTCCATTGATATAATTATCCTTGATGACCACAGGGTTTCCCGTCGTGCAGTCCCCAAAATCCGTAGTGATATTGATACACGACTGATCCGTATTGGTGCTGATCTCCACCCGGCAACGCTCTACAAGGATATTGTCGGATGAATAGATCTCCATTCCGTCAGGATGCGTACCGCCTCCACCCGTGGGAGCGCCCATATAGCATTCCGTCACCGAAGAGCCCGAGCTCCTGTATTGATGGATACCCACATTATTCCCACAGCCCTGCATGCGACAGCGATATAGCACAAACGAAGCGCCCGTCGTAACAGGGTTGGCATCTCCCCTTTCTCCAAACTGGACGTTACAGGTTTCAAAGTTACCCTGTGGTCCGCGCAGACCGGGATCGAAGTCGCACCAGTTGCAGATGACCTTACCCGTTGCCGCCCCACCATTGTATTGCTGCAGCTGGGCGCTGGCCGTGGGAGGCGCATAGGTAAAAGAACAGAATTCAAAGGTCACCGTCCCGCCCGTCACCAGCACCTTTCCCGTAAAATGCCTGTTACGGATGGTTTGCGTCGTAGAATAGGTTTTATTCCCCGGCACCGTCGTCATATGGGCATCATACCCTCCAACCCCCGCAGCGGCAGCACCTGCCCTTCCCGTATTTGTCGCCGTGATCTGTTGCCCATGGCTGGCCGGCAAAACCTCACCACCAGGCAAAGGGTGCCCACCCGGATTAAATATCTCACCCCTGCACCCAAAGGCCAAAAACATAAAAAGAAAAATCTTTGTCATAAAGCAGTATTAAATAAAACTGCCCCTAACGGGGCAGTTCCAGTCATTAATGATAATCCACAGAGTCGGTGGCATCGCTGGGCAGCAGGTACCAACCATTATAGGGCCCGCTCACCCATTTATTCTTCGACCAGTTATTCCCCGTCGCTTTATAATTGGGAATGGTCTGCGAAACATTCAGATAGACCGCATTCGTATAGTTCTTGTCTGTGAGAGAAGCATCCCAGGTCCAATGATTGCCCGCAACTTCGGCATGGTCCACCGGCACGCCCAGGGGAGCATGCAAGGCAACCCCCAAACTGGCGAGAACGAAATAATTGCTATCGACCTTGTAATGGTCATATCCGATATAACCGTTTCCATCATCGCCATCGCCATACATCCCAATAAGCCCCGAAAGCGTGGAATTGGGATCAGGTAAGTTGAACCCAAGATGGTTCCGGGAAAAATTCAGATAACGTTGTCCGCCCCAGGTTTGGATGCCATCCACATGCTCTCCGGCTGCCCCGCCGTCAGGCGTGATCCAGCATTCCGTAACCGTGGTATTATCCGCATAGACATTCTCCAACCCTTGATGGGGGAAATAACAGCGATGCACGATTGTCTCCCTGGGCTGTGAATTGTTCCTCCTGTTATTCGTAGTGACATAGGTCAGCTTGCTATATAAAACCCCCAGCCCCCCATCGTCATTTATCGGGTTCGTAGCACCTACGCCTGCCCCTGTGCAACCACGCACTACAAGCCATCCATGGGTTATCAGGATCCCGGATGTAAGATTTGCCCCCTGCAAAACCACCGTACCGGCAGGCCACCAGAATCCATCGATGGTTTCGCCGCCGGCTCCCACCGTACGTGCGACGCTGCTCCAGCCGCTGAGCGCCACGCCTTCAAACGTCCCTCCGGATACGCTTGTAAACGAAGAAATGCCGATACCAGCCGGTCCTACCATTGTTGTGTCCAGTGCAGAGCCGTGCGTCAATCCACCTGTATTGGTCGTGCTGAAATAAGCCTCGGCGCTTGCTGCGCTCCGATTGCCGAATGCATCCCTTGCCTTCACGGTAAAGCTGTACAAGCCGCCCCTGTTCAGATGCACCGCCTTCCGGGTGGTCGCCGTACCGGAGATCGTATCGATCAGGTATCCGTTGCGCCAGATCTCATACCCCGTAACGGCAATATTATCCGTGGATCCCGTCCAGCTAAGCATAGCCGTGGAATCCGTGATGGATGAGGCC
>DASZVM010000440.1:0-4336 GCA_035547295.1 Puia sp.
GAGGTAGAACGCAGCGCATCCGGGCTGGGCATCCTTGGCACCAGTGTAACCGACAAGTCCGTAAGGCTCCTGAAGAATGGATCGCTTTACGGCAATGATCTGGCCTCCGGGGCAGCCTGGCCCGGGTCCGATGGCACTGTCACTTATGGGACCGGTCTGCTGGCCGGCACCTGGGGTACTGGCTGGCAGCCTTCGGATATCAACAGCCCGGATTTTGGAGTGGCCATTTCCGCACAATTGAACGGGATCGTAGGTCTGTTCATGAGCGGCAATATCGATCAGGTACGGGTGACCGTGATCTATGACATCCATTCCCTGCTGGACCTCAGCCTGAACGATTTTACGGCCGTGCGTTCGCCTGACGGGCATGGTCATCTCCTCACCTGGACTGCCGGGGGCGAAACAAATGACAGCCGGTGTACCGTTCAGCGTTCAGGTGACAGCCGCACCTGGCAGGACATCGCCACTGTGCCCGTGTCCGGCGGGCGCTATACAGATCAGGCTCCACTCGCCGGCGTCAATTTCTATCGTCTTCATGTGGTCAGCGCTGACGGCAGATCGACCTGGTCCCCGGTGAAAGAGACAGGTCAGGCGACCTCATCCCTGCAATGCTGGCCCAATCCGTTTAACGATGTCATCCATATCACAGGGCCGGATGGGGAAAGGATGCTATTAAAGGACATGCAGGGAAGGGTCCTCTATATAAAGGATGCTGCCAGGGGTGACCAGCAGCTGCCCGCAGCCAGTCTGCCTCCAGGTCTTTATTTCCTGCAGGTGGGGACTACCACGTACAAAATGCTAAAACAAGCGAATTAATTCCGCGGATATCTGCTCCGCGCCAAATAATGGACAGCCCGTGGCCGCGGGCTGGAACCAGGGCCTCTCAAACCACGGGCCTGGCAAGGATGTTGCCGGGCCCAATTTTTTGTATAGGGAAATTCAGTAACTTTCCACATTGCCAAACCTTATAGCTATGACAACATTCAACCAGCAGGGACAACAGGTCAACCATCAGTATAACTCCGGCGGGGATATGTTCTTCGGCCACTCCCCCGACCTTGGCAAATTGCTGGAACAGCTGCAATCCGTCTCCACCCGGCTCGATGCGCTTATCGATGCAGGTAAGATAGACGCCGTAAGCGCCGGACAGGTAAAAGAAGCATTGCAACAATCCTCGGAAGAGCTCAAAAAGCCTGACAAAAGTAAAAACAAGGTCATCCAGCTGCTAAAAAAGGGTGAAGAGCTGCTAAAAGGGATCTCATCCGCCGCGGGCATCGCAGATCATATCGGTAAGCTCATACACTATATCAAAACGTTGGTATGACAGACTTTGATCAAAGAGGACAGCGTGTGGATAATCAATTCAACGTAGGGAATGTCACCATTCATATCCATGCGACCACGGCACCCGACGTAGCCGCATTATTGCAGCGTTCCATCCGCAACATGCAGATGGGACGATATGAAGAGGCAAAAGATCTGATCGAAAAAGTATTGATGGAAGACGACAGCCTCTCCGACGTCTTTTATTATCAGGCATTGATCCAATTAGGCGGCAGACAACCCAGGCTGCTCACAAAATCGCAGGCCGACAAAATAATCCGGTCCCTCGAAATTGCCGCTGACCAGGGTCCCGGGGAAGCGCACTATTATTATTTATCAGCCTGGGTAAAATATGATTTCTACACGGCCAACGGCTTCCTTGTACCGGGACATCCCATTCCGGCTTTATTGCACAACGCAACCCGCTGCCGCATAGATCGCCCCAAATGCGAGGAAATGATCCGGCATTCAGGCGCAGCCGGCAGCATTTTAGTGGACTGGATAAACGCACGATTATAAACCTTATTGATAAAATATATGGACCCCCGGTCAAGAAGACAGCAGCTGAGAAAATATTTCTTTTCTTATAAACTAAAAAGACCCCTGATCATGATCGTCGCGGGATGGCTGATCGCAAAGCTCGCCTGGTCACATGGTCTCTCCGGCATAGGGAATTTAGCTTCCATCGTGGCTCTTGCAGGGTTCGCCTGGATAGGCTATCAGGCATGGCTGCAATGGAATGCCCCTTCAGATGAGACGGTCGATCAGTGGTTCAGGGATGACCTGAATGACCTTATCAAGGCCGCCCATGAAAAGACGGACCTGCTGCCCCAGCAAATGGTAAGAGAGCCCCTGGTGATCGCCTCGCCTATCCTATGGTATACCCATGGAATTGACAACAAAGACCTGGTGTTCAAAAAGGGGAAGGACAGGTCTGTCCGGTTTGGCGTATACAATGTAACCATCTTCGTACTGGCGGAACATTTACTGGCAGCCTACGCCTGCGATTATGATTTCATCCGGAAAGTGGGTCTGAATGAAGCGACAAGAGAGTATCACTACCGGGATATCGTTTCCGTGAATACAGAGGAGTACTCTACCAATTTTACCCTGCCGGACGGTCAGCGGCTGATAAAGACACAGGCTTTCCGGCTATCCGTCGCTTCAGGAGAGCATATCCGCATCATTATTGACGCACATCAGGTCAAGACCATGACGAGAGGTGAGATACCTTCTACAGGTGCCGAGGCTGCCGTTAAGGTCATCAGGTCCATGCTGCGGGAAAAGAAGAATGCCTGACCAGGCGATCCTATGGCCGCCCTTCCGTCTGGCTGCGATAGGTGCTCTCGAATATCTTATCCGCATTCCGGGCCTCGAAACCCTCCCGCCTGTACTGACGCCCAAGCGTACCCGAAGACATGCCGGCATATTCCGGCAGCACCTTTCTTTCCGCAAACTCCACATAGCTGCCGGCGATCATTTTTTTCTCCCCGCCCGCAAAGAGGGCCTCGATCCGGCCGGCCACGGTAGCGCTTTGCAACAACAACCCATCCGGGCTTTGTTTGATCCTGCCACCCGCGCTGTTAAGCGTAAACCCATGACGTTCCAGGAAATCGTTAAAGCCGGCTATCGTGTTATAGCCTTCCGGCAGATTGTGCACGCTGATGGTAAAATGGTTGAGATAATATCTGTTGTAGATGACCCACGCTGCATATTCGCTCTCCGACGCCAGCGCTTCATAATCGCCCAGGGTGGGCAGAGGCCACAGGCTGCTGTGGAGAAAGGTATCGACCGCTGCGCCGTCGCTAAGGTCCAGCGCGTCCACCGGGTCGGCATGGATGCTTTTCGTGTAGCTGTCAATGATCCCCTGTGCCGGCCGTGAAAGGTCCTGCACCCGCAGCTGACTGAGGAAGATACGGGGATAACGCTCTGTGGGTGGCGCATACCAGTAAGCATCCAGCTTCTTTTCAGGGAAATAGTAATAGTCTTTTTTTACATAGCCGAGGGCGAGGAATATCCTTTCCAGCGAAGCGATACCCAGGTGAGGAATGCCCAGGCTGCGAAAGGCGATATGATCGTTCTCTATCTCTCCCGGCGTTCCGATGATCCCTTGGTTCACCATAACGTCCAGCACCCGGCCGACATCAGGTACTCTTTCCGTATAACGGCGCATCAGCCCGTCCAGGACGAAATCAAGCGTGGAAGTATTCATACGGGCAAGGTATGATTTTTTTCAAATGTAAGATCCTGGTTATCGTAAATATACGAGCCTTTTCTTCGGAGAGTACTCGATGCTAGGTGTTTGTTCCTAATAGCCTGTAAGTTTACTAATAAATGATTGCAAGCGGTGCCGTAAATCCTTGGCAATCGTAGATCCACGTCGCATCTTTGTACTGTTGAAGCAACAAACGATACAAGGTCCGATATCCAAAACCCTTCAATATAAAGTAGAACGACTAAGATCCATGAATGTCCAAACCCTATGAATCCTGAACCCTGATCCAATGTCCGAAGAGAACCGTTAAGGCCCGTTGCTAAGATCCAGTACCCTTTTTCCGCCAGCGCACGGAAAAACCCTAACCTGACCGCACCCTATGAAAGCCTGTCCAATGTCCGAACCGTATGAAACCTGTCCAATGTCCGTATCGAATGAACCCGTCCAACAACCCTATGAAACGAGTCCAATGCAACCTGTGAAACCACCAACAAACCCTATGAAACCATCCAATGTCCGTACCGTATACCTGACCGTCCATTCCTGGACCTGACCTTCGCAAATCCGTACTTTAAGGTAAGGCACTGTAGCACAACGCAAAAAATACCCTATACAGTGAATTCATTGCCCGCTGTGACCCCGGCGGGTTTTTCTTTTACCCTTGGTTTCCTTCACCGGCCGGAGCCCGGCGCTGTCCTTTAACCTTTTCATCACCACCGCCTTGCGCTTGCGCCAGGTAGTCACCAGCAGACTGTCATAAACAGGCCCTGTCTTTTTCTTCCCCGCAATACCCAGCTT
>DASZVM010000441.1:0-3802 GCA_035547295.1 Puia sp.
TGCAGGCCGCAAGCAGATGATCAGCACCGATGCTTATGAATGCAAGTATATATTAAAAGGACAGGTGGAATACCAGGTGGAAAAGGAAGTATTCACCCTGGATGAAGGCGATACGCTCTTCTTTGACGGCCGCGCCCGCCACCGGCTGAAGAATACAGGCGCTACGGAAGCGCTTGTCCTTGTCTTTTATCTATTCTAAGAAAATAGCCATTTGTTTTTTAGCGTCCAAGCCGTTGGGAGGATTTTATAAATACTTAACATTGGTTTAGTATTTGTAAACTATTAACATTTACTTAAACCACCCCTAACCTTCCCTTCATATTGCCCGGATAATTTCGCCGCAGCAATCAATGCTGCTTTCCCCTTAATAAAAAACATACTGTATATGAGAAGAAGATCTACCCTCCTTGCAGGGCTTTGGTTATCCTTTTTCTTTCTCCCCTTGCTCACCCATGCACAACGGATCGTCAGCGGCCGCATCCTTTCGGAAGCGGACCAGAACCCCGTCGCCGGGGCGTCCGTGGTGATCAAAGGGTCGAAGACGGGCGCCTCGTCTGACGTAGAAGGCCGGTTCAGCATCAAGGCAAACAGCGGTGACGTCCTCGTTGTCACCGGTGTCGGTATTACGTCGATGGAAACCACGCTGGGCGATGAGAGCACTATTTCCATCGTCGTCAAAGTGGATAGTAAGAACCTGAATGAAGTGGTGGTGACGGCGCTGGGTATCAGGAAAGAGACCAAACGGCTGGGTTATGCCATCCAGGAAGTAAAAGGCGCCGAGCTGTTAAAAGCACGGGAAGCGAACCCTGTAAATAATCTCGCAGGCAAGGTGGCGGGTCTCAACGTAGGGATCAACCAGGAGCTGCTGGCTTCACCCGTTGTGCTGCTCCGTGGCAATAACGTCACTTTTTACGTGGTGGATGGTCTTCCCATCAATTCCGACACCTGGAATATCAGCCCTGACGATATCGAGACCTTCACCGTGCTGAAAGGCCCTGCCGCCGCTGCGCTTTATGGTAATCGCGGTACCAACGGCGCTATCCTCATCACCACCAAACGTGGCGGTAAGAACCGCAAAGGCTGGACGGTGGAGGTCAATTCCAGCAACCAGATCAACAAGGGTTTTATCGCCTTCCCCAAAGTGCAGGAGCAATACGGCCCCGGCGACAATCAGAAATATGCTTTTGGCGATGGTCTGGGCGGCGGCATCAACGATGCGGACTACGATGTATGGGGCCCCATCCTGGATGGCCGCCTGATCCCCCAATACGATGGCAAGGTTGACCCCAACACGGTCTATACCACCACTTTCGCGGACGGCGCCTTTTATAAAGGGCATATCCAGCCGACACCTTTTATCCCCCGTGGAAAGAACAATATGCAGAAATTCATCCAGACGGGGATCCTTACTACCAACAATATCAATATGTCTTCGGTCACTGACCGCAGCAACGTGCGGATGTCCGTATCACAGTCCTACCAGCGGGGGATCACACCGAACACGGGGTTGAACAAGGTGAATTTTAATATCTTCGGCAGCTATGATATCAACAGCCGGCTGAGGGTGGAAGGGAACCTGAACTACAACCGCCAGTTCTCCAACAATATCCCCGATGTTACCTATGGGCCGAACAGCATCATTTATGACATCGACGTTTGGATGGGCGCTGACTGGGACATCAATGCCCCGGATATCAAAAATTACTGGCCTGCCGACGGCGGCGCGGCTGGTGTCCGGCCTACCTTTGCGGAATACAAGCACTATCAGAATCCCTGGTTCGTCTCCAACGAATGGCTGCGGGGGCATTACAAGAACGACCTTTTTGGTTATATCAACCTGAACTACAAGCTGGGTAAAGGTTTCGAAGCGCAGGTGCGTTCAAACGTCAGCACTTACGATGTCCTAAGGACGGAAAAGCTGCCCTGGTGGGCGCACCCGTATAGCCAGGAGTACCACAACCATGGAAATTACCGTGAAGACCGCCGCGCGCTCTGGGAAAACAATACCGAGGCGCTTATCAAGTACAACGGCGAGCTGGGACACAGCGGTATCAGCCTTTTCGCCCTGGGTGGCGTCAATGTCCGCAACTTCCAGTACACTTCCAGCTTTACGACCACCAATCAGCTGATCACGCCGGAGCTGTATAATTTTAATAATTCCATCAACCCCATCCAATCCTGGAATTTCAAATCCAACATGCTGGTGTTAAGCGCTTATGCGTCCTTAGACCTCACTTACAAAAAATACCTGACGCTTTCACTCACAGGCAGAGAGGACAAGAGCTCCGCACTGCCCCTGGCGCATAATAAATTCTTCTATCCTTCGGCGTCCCTCAGCACGGTGATCTCCGATTATGTCAATCTGCCCGCCGTCATCAGCTTTTTGAAGGCGAGGGCCAGCTTTGCCAACGTTAAGGATGGGGGAACCACCCCCTATATCGGGGCAACGCCGACCTATGGCACCACCTATGGCGCCTTCCCCCTGGACTATGGAGGTCAGTATTTTTCCACCTATGGCGGTCCGTCCTATAACCTGACCAGGGCTTATCAGTCCAGCCTGGGATACAACAACAATACCCAGGCCACCAGCACCACCAACATCGTGGACCCGAACATCGTACCGGCTACCCATACCATGTATGAAGGCGGTGTCGATATACGGTTCCTCAGGAACAGGCTGGGTGTCAGCGCTACTTATTTCAAATATATCAACGGTCCGAACATCTATAACGCGCCTGTCTCCCAGGCCAGCGGGTATACCACCTATATCACGAATGCCCTGAAGACGGACCGCAGCGGTGCGGAGATCTCCCTCCAGGGGACGCCCATCCAGACGGCCAGGGGTTTTCGCTGGGACGTGCTCGTGAACTGGTCTACCTATCGAGAGATCTATACCTCTTTGACGAATAACTCTCTTGTCGTGGGCAATAACTATGTCCTTCATAAGGGCGATCGTGTAGATCAGCTGACAGGGCCCAAGGAAGTGCGTACCCCGGACGGTCAGCTGGTGACCGACAGCTCGGGCAAGGCATTGTACCTGCCGGTGGACCAGGCGCTGGGTCACGGCGATCCCGACTGGAGCTGGGCTATCAACAATAAATTCACCTATAAGAACTTTGCCATCTCCTTCCAGTTCGACGGGATGGTGGGCGGCCGGATCCAGGACCTGGTGCTCCGCAAAGGAACGGAAGGCGGGAGAGGATTGAACACCGCCACGGGCAAGATAGGTCAGGCACGCTTTATCGAAGCGTATCACTTTGGCGATCCCGGCTATACGGGCGCGTATGTCAATGGAAAGGCGGTATTGGCGGAAGGGGTAAAGATATCCACGCCAAATGGCAAGCTGGCATTCGACCAGCAGGGGCATGTGACGAATTTCAAAGACCTCTCTTTTGAAACGAACAATACGGCCACGCGCTGGGTACAGGACTTTGTCAGCAGCTATTACAACGATCCTGAACATACCATGACCAGCAAGACCTACGCCAAGCTGCGTGAAGTGGTGATCACTTATTCCCTTCCCGCCTCCCTGCTTGGAAAGAGCATGATCAGCAGGGTCGATCTTTCGCTGGTAGGACGCAACCTGTTGTATTTCTTCCATGAAGGGTTCAGGGACATCGACGTCGACCAGTACCCTGGCAGGGATATGAACAACAATGCCAACAGGGAATACAATTTCCAGACACCGACGACGAGAAGCTTTGGTTTCAACATAAACGTAGTATTCTAATCCATAAACTACAAAGACATGAAAAGATATACATTCGCCCTGCCGGCGCTGGTCCTGATGGTTTTCAGCGGG
>DASZVM010000442.1:0-2012 GCA_035547295.1 Puia sp.
CGCATGCCGCCCGTTATATACAAATGGCAAAGGCTGCGAACCCGGACAATCCAAGGGCTTTGTACCTGGAAGGCTGGGAGAAATATTACACGCCAAAGATGTGGGGTGGTGACAAGGTAAAAGCAAAAGAGATCTTACAGACTGCCAGACAGAAATTCGGCAACCCTGCCGACGGAGAGGCCGGTATGCCGCACTGGGGCAGACCGGACGTGGAAGACCTGCTGGCAAAAAAATGATCAACCTTTTAGTAAAGGGAGGTTAACCTTCTTTTATATATCCTTTTTGCTGCAAACGCTGTATGATCTTTTGGCTCAACTCCTGTCCCCAGCTTTTGCCGGCTTCCATGGATTCCTGGAGGACGACGGGCAGCTTGGCAAGGACTTTCTGACCCACGGATGAGCTGTAAAAGGCCAGCATACCATCGATCTCTTCGTCCGTAAAATTCCGATCGTAGACAGGGATCACCATATTGACCAGGTCATCCGGCTTTACCTCCTTCATAAAATCGTCCCAGAATGAAGGATCTACGTTGGGATAAGTGGTTTTAAAGGTGTTGACCATGTTTTGCATCACCTGGATACCCAGTTTTCCGGACCCCGTGAGCGCCATTATCTTACGTATATTCTTAATCTTGGGGCTTTCGGGGGCGGCCGCGGTGGTACTGTTCTGGGCGTATATGGAAAAGGAGGACAGCAGCAGGATAAAACACAAAAGGTGCTTTGACATTGTATAAGATTTTAAGCTACTTAAAAACGCAGGGGCATGGGTGCTTATTATTTCTGTAAATTCGAAAAAAACACCTATACCCATGCTACGTCGGGATTTTCTCAGAAATGGCTCTTTTGCGGGGGTTTCAATGATGGTGAAAATACCCCAGGGATTTGTATTAAAGGAGGCGACCATCGATGAATTGCAGGCGGCAATGGCTTCCGGGAAGTATACATCCAAAAAGATCACTGAACTGTACCTGCGATGGATCGGGGAAGTAGACGGGCAGGGACCGGGTCTTCGGGCGATCATCGAGCTCAACCCCGATGCGCTGACCATTGCCGGACAGATGGATAATGAACGGAAGGCCGGCAGGATCAGGGGGCCCTTGCATGGGATCCCCCTATTGGTAAAGGATAATATCGATACCGGGGATAAAATGATGACGACGGCAGGATCGCTGGCATTGGAGGGGCATAAGGCCGGCGAGGACGCCTTTATCATAAAGAAGCTGAGGGAGGCAGGGGCCGTCCTGCTGGGCAAGACGAATCTCAGCGAATGGGCCAATTTCCGCAGCAGCAGGTCAACCAGCGGTTGGAGCAGCAGGGGAGGTCAGACAAGAAACCCGTATGTGCTGGATCGTAACCCTTCGGGATCGAGCGCGGGATCAGGAGCCGCTGTTGCGGCCAATCTCTGTGCCATCGCTATCGGTACGGAGACGGATGGCTCCATTGTCAGCCCTTCCTCTGTCAACGGCATCGTGGGCCTTAAGCCCACGGTAGGTCTCTGGAGCCGCAGCGGCATCATCCCCATTTCCGCAACACAGGATACGGCTGGACCCATGGCGCGCACGGTAAAAGACGCGGCGATCCTGCTGGGAGTGCTGACGGGTGTGGACGAAAAGGATCAGGTGACGAGGGGAAGTGCCGGACGTACGAGCCCGGATTATAGTATATATTGTATGAAGGGTGGATTGAAAGGGGCCAAGATCGGGGTTGAAAAATCGCATTTAAAGGGCCACGAGGCGGTGGTGGCGCTATATAGCCAGGCGATAGAAACGATGAAGCAACAAGGCGCGGAGATCGTGGAAGTGGATCTGCTGGCGTCCATCCGTGAGCTGGGATCATCCGAGTATACCGTGCTGCAATACGAATTCAAGAACGGACTCAATAAATATCTTGCCGATGTGGAGGGCATGCATTCGCTGGCGGATGTCATTGCTTTCAACACAAAGAATGAAGCCAGGGCCATGCCTTACTTTAAACAGGAGATATTGGAAAGCAGCCAGGCAAAAGGAGGGCTTC
>DASZVM010000443.1:0-3236 GCA_035547295.1 Puia sp.
TAAAATTATAATTAGAGTAATTCCAATCCTGCCCGGGAACAGCTACAGAAAATATAGGGCTTGCAATAGTATGTGCTTGTGGATAGCTGGGAGGATGAAACCCATCTAAAGCGGCAAATAAATATAGGTTAGCACTCTGTATAATTGCATTAGACGGGATTGAATTAACACTATCAAATTTGATTAATGTGTAAATGTCAGTTATGTAGTCTATTTCATTCTTGCTTATTCGCTTCCCCTTAAATCCTGAAATAATCTTTGCAGTAGTTGTATCCACAAATTGATCCGGCAAAGGTGAATGCAAACGTGCATTGTCTGTATCATTCTCTAAATTGTAATGTGTTAGGTTTTTAGTCACATACCAGGTCTTACGTACTGTGTCCCCACGAGGTGCATCCACCGTATCCCTCCACGACACCACCCGCTCCCCCCCGCAATCATCCGCATAGAAATGATACAGGTTCGCATACTTCGACAGGTCCCACGTCACCAGGAAATCCCCGATCCGGGCCGCATAAAAGAAGGCGACGCTGTCCTTTGTCAGCGCATAAAAAGTCTTGTACTGATTGGCCTTCAGCACCGGGCAATCATTCACCGTGACAGGATATCCCGCACTGTTGGCGCTCTGCACCAGGGAGGATACGGTTATCCCGTCGGACTGCCGGATGAACAGCCGCCTGGAGGCGATCAGGTAGCTAAAGAGGTTTTTCAGACAGACACAGGAGCAGGACGCCCCTCCGCCGGAACAATCCGCGGGGATGGTATCCACGCAGTTCACCGAAGTACGATGGGCCCTCCGGTCCTCCACCTTCCACAGCTGGCTGAACTCCGCCGCCCCGGCATTCACCACCTGGGAGCTGTTATCCAGGCTGAGCTTATAGCCATGCAAAACATTGTCATACACCAACGGATCCCGCAACATAGTCACCGAACCCACCTGGGTATTCATATTCCGCCGGCCGCTGCGGATGACCTTTAGCGTAGCATCATTACCATTGTAAGGCTGCCCGTCGGCATCGATAAAATAGATGGCCCGGGGACCGCCCCGTACCACGCTGCTGTCGATGGCCCAGATCTTCGTGTATCCCGGGAAGGTGGCGGGTACAGGGTCACAGGCTGAAGTCCCTGTCTGCATCCTGCCGGCCACGAGGATCTCGTCGCCGCTGCTGAAGTCCGCATCTGCCCCCGGGGTAGCGCTGATCATTTTGCCGCTCTTGATGGTGACATGCGGCAACAGCAGGTTGATATTCTTATAGGCAAGCCCCATGCCGTCATAGGCCCAGTGAGCAGGATAGCTGAAGTTATATACGGGGTCATTGAACTCGTTCTGTGTCCGGGTCAGCAGCACGTCTCCCGTCTCGCTGTCGTACAGCAGGTCCTTTGTGGACACTTTGCTTCCCTTATCCACGTGGATGACACTGTCCAGGATGCCATAACGCTGGATCACTTTCAGGGTGGCAACACTCCTGAACCTGTCCTCTTCCCGCTGCGGCAGGTTGATCAGGGTGGGAAGAATAAAAACAGGAGGAATGGCAGGCACAGGGAACATATCGGTATTCGGGCTTATATTATACCCATTGGTAATGGACAATTGTTCCCGCATGTCCATCATGAGCTCCACGTCCTTGCCGATGCAGGCTGCCGTATCGATGGTGCCGTCAGGATGCATGACGCTGACGATATTGGACAGCCTTTTCTCATCTGCCTTGGGGTCTTCCACCTTATAGATGTTTTCCGTATAAGAGGTATAGTGCTGCGGGTCGGTTTCCGGGTAAAAAGCCTGCGAACGCATTTTGCCATGCATGTCGTTCAGCTCGACCTTAAAACCCTGGGAGAAAGTGAGATAATGACGGGCGTTGATCTTCAGGAAATTCGCCAGTCCGGGCTTGAACCTTTTCTTTGTGTCGTTATCGAAAAGGGTCCTGTCGGTGTAAGTGGGAAAATCATAGGCGGTATAAAAGGTCGTTTCTTCATACCCATTGGCCGACTTGCGGTTCTTGTAATTGATGGTCCTTACCCTTACCTTGCTATAGCCCACGCCGGCAGCGGGAAAGATGGATTCGCCCAGGGGCTCTTCGGAATATCCCAGCGTAACAGGACCCAGGGGAGCGATCTTCTCTACGTACTCGATGGGCTGACGGAAGGGGTTTTCTTCACCGCCGATGCCGGGCTCATAGCTGGCCACGCCGCTGCTGACGGTGGTCATGACACCATCGATCTCCTGCTGGGTGGTATAGGTATACTCCTGTCCGTATACAGCTGCCCGCTGGCCTGAGCCGGGCGCCATCTTGTCCCATTTATCATAAATGGTGATCCTTTTTACCCGGTGGCCGCCCCCGTATTTTTTGTAAAAGGGGTTATCCAGCCGGACAAAGGTCCGGTTGAGGTCCACATCCATGCACCAGGACTTGCTCCTGGCCGTCCTGTCAAACGAGCTGAAAGCGGTCTTGATATTATCCGCCAGCCCATTGATGATCTTGACGGCATTCTCGAGGTCCACGTTATCGCCTACTTCAGAGCCTGGATATGCTTTTGAAGGAAGGTTAAGCCGCAGGAACTGGATAGCTGCCTTGGCCAGGGGGCTGTAATTCCCGTCCTCATCGCCGGCCAGGGAGATGCCGCTGATACGCAGCCAGATCATGCCGCTGTTCACGATGCCAAAGCTGTTGCCCTCCTCCAGGTCGGCATAACAGGAAATATATTCATAGCCGCTGCCATACTGGTCGTCCGGCATGCGTACAAACAGCTTGAAGTATAGTTTGCTGACGCCTGCAAGATATTTCTCCTTGAGGTCTGCCTTGCTGCTGACGGCGCGGGGAATATTGACAAATAGGTAGAGGTTGTCGCCCTTCGAAGTATATAGTTTGGAGCTGCTGTGCCCTATCAGCGTGTCGGGGCCCAGGCCTGCCAGCTTGAACAGGTCCATCGCCCGTCGATGCTGGACATACGCATAATCGTCACTTTCAAAGCTGACCTTGATAGCTCCTCCCGAGGGCAGATAGATGGAGTCGAGGCTCCAGGCTGCGGCATTCTGTGCCGCCAGGACGCTGTCCTGTAAGGCATACGGGTACTCTGCATTCGTCAGTACGCCGTTGGCGCTGGGGTTTTGCGAAGGGTCCTTGTAATTGCCCCAGCGGTCATAGGATCTTATATTGTAAGACGGGTTAAGCGCATTGTAGTTGAATACATAGGGGTTTTGCTTCCCCTTGTCGTTGCCGTTGTAGGTAAACCATATC
>DASZVM010000444.1:0-7004 GCA_035547295.1 Puia sp.
GTAGGCTTTCGCTTCAATACTCCCCAGGCATAAAACAACCATTTCTTAACAATTCGTTCTTTTCCCTCACCTGTCGGGGCCTATATATAATTTACATTTATTATATTAGTGATCCGGGACGGACCCTGCCCTGCTTAACCCCTGATTAACAAGAATAACAAATAGTTTTGCCCACTTAAAAACGTTAGTGTAGACTATGCTAAGAACTTGGACCACACTGGTATTATGTATTATTCTGATTAGCCCCTGTTTAAAAGCCCAACCTCGCCGGGATACCGTTCGCCTTACCCTGCCCGAGGCGGAAAAAATGTTCCTGGATAGCAACCTTCAGCTCTTGGCCGGCCGGTATAACATCGATGCCAGCAAGGCATTGGTCCTTCAGGCGCGCCTTTGGCCCAACCCTAATCTCAACGTAAGCCACGCCCTCTACTCCGGTGAGCTGAACAAATTCTTTCCCACAGGCAAGAATGATGAAACGACAGTCAATGTTTCACAGCTGATCCTGCTGGCCGGCAAACGCAATAAACAGGTAAAGCTCGCCCAGGCAGGCGCTCAGATGACGGAATACCAGTTCTTCGACCTTCTGCGTACCCTGAAATACACCCTGCGGACGGATTTCTATCACATCTACTACCTGCAGCAGTCCTCCAAAGTATACGACGAGGAGATCAAAGCCCTGCAGCAAATAGTGACGGCCTTTAACGAGCAGGCGGGAAAAGGTTATATCTCCGAAAAAGAGGTCATCCGGATCAGGGCCCAGCTATATACTTTCCAGAGCGAATACAGCGACCTGCTTTCCCAGGTCAATGACCTCCAGAGCGAGCTGCGGCTGGTGCTCCAGGCAAAACCGACCCTGTACATCGATCCCGTCGTGGATTCCGCCGGCCTGGACAAGCTTGATCCCGGACAATATCCCCTGGCCACCCTGGTGGATAGCGCTTATCACAACCGCACAGACCTGCAGATGGCCAGGGCCAATACGAATATCAATAAACTCAATTACAACTATCAGAAAGCCCTGGCCGTCCCTGACCTTACCTTGTCGGTGGGATATGACGAGGCCGGAAGCTTTCTCACCAACTACTATGGCATCGGCGCTTCCATCGACCTGCCTTTCTTCAATCGCAACCAGGGTAATATCAGGTCCGCCAAAGCCCAGATCGCCGGCGCAGCGGCCGCTGAGAAAGGCACGCAGGCCACGGTGGAAGAGAATGTATCGGCCTCTCTGGAAAAGGCTTTCACCCAGCAAAAGCTCTATCGTACCATCGACCCGAAATTCTATGGGGATTTTGCAAGGCTTTTGCACGAGGTGGTCTCCAATTATCAGAAACGCAACATCAGTATCCTGGACTTCCTTGACTTTTACGACTCGTACAAGCAGAATACCCTGCAGCTGAACTCCATCCAGTTCAACAGGGTCAGCGCCTTCGAGGACATCAATTATTACACAGGTACCAGTTTCTTCAACTGATAAGTTAATATCTAAAAAAAATTGTGATGAACTATATTTTCAAACAATATGCGGCGCCTTTCATCATTGCCTCTTCCGCCCTGTTGTTTTTGACTTTACAAGGTTGTAAAAGCGGCGCAGATGCGACACCTGCTGAAAAAGGGAAATTCGTGCTGCCCGATTCGCTGGCCCGCGACATACGTATCGACAGCGTCACTAATTCCAGGGTAGTTACTTCTATTACCCTTACAGGCAAAGTGACCTTCAACGATGACAATGTCGCAAAGATCTACCCCCTGGTCAGCGGAAGCATTTCGGACATCAGGGTCATGCTGGGAGATTACGTGGAGAAGGGGCAGACATTGGCCCTGATACGCAGCAGCGAGATGGCAGGCTATAGCAATGACCTCGTCACCGCCGAAACAAATGTGGCCGTGGCAAAAAAGAACCTGGACGCAACAAAGGATATGTACAAGAGCGGACTGGCGTCAGGCAGGGATTCCATCGCTGCGCAGGCAGGTTATGACCAGGCAGCCGCCGCCCTCCGCAAAGCGCAGCAGGTATTGCAGCTCAACGGCGGCAGTCTCAACGGCCAGTACCAGGTAAAGACCCCCATCAGCGGTTTTGTCGTGGAAAAGCTGGCTACCAATAATATGGCTCTTCGTCCGGACAACAGCAGCAACCTGTTCACTATCTCCGATCTGAAGAATGTATGGGTGATCGCCAACGTATACGAATCCAGCATCTCCCTTATCAGGACGGGTGACAGCGTAAGCGTAAGCACGCTGTCCTATCCCGGAAAAATATTCAGAGGCAAGGTAGACAAGATCATGAACGTGCTGGACCCTACCAACAAGGTCATGAAAGTACGTATCGTCCTTGCCAACCCCGGCTACATGCTGAAGCCGGAAATGTTTGCCAACGTAATGCTGAACAATACGGAGAACAAAAAGATGCTGTGTATCCCCAGCACGGCACTGATCTTCGATCACAGCCAATACTATGTCCTTGTATATAAAAGCCCCTCCGATATTACGATACGTGCCGTACAGGTGGAAAGCACCATGGGCGACAAAACCTATATCTCCGGAGGACTTTCCGAAGGCGAGAAAGTGATCGGGTCCCAGGCCTTATTGATCTACCAGGAACTGAACAGTTAGTTCGATAAAAATCAAGACCAGATGAACAAAGTATTAAAAGGCATTCTTGCTTTTTCACTCAAGAATAAATATTTCATCTTTTCCGCCACAGCCCTGCTGGCCGTATACGGGTATTTCACCTTCCAGAAAATGCCCATCGAAGCCTTTCCGGATGTCACCAATACAGAGATAACCATTATTACCCAATGGCCGGGCAGAAGCGCGGAAGAGGTGGAGAAGTTTGTGACCATACCCATCGAAATAACGCTGAATCCCGTACAGAAAAAGACCAGTCTCAGAAGCACCAGCATATTCGGTCTCTCCGTGGTCAAGCTGATCTTCGATGACGGCGTGCCCGACAGCTATGCGCGCCTGCAGGTCAACAACCTGCTGCCCAACGTCGAGCTGCCGGAAAATATCTCTCCCCAGGTACAGCCCCCCACAGGTCCTACAGGAGAGGTCTTTCGCTACACCCTGGAAAGCAGCTTCCGGGATCCCCGGGAATTAAAGACCATACAGGACTGGACAGTGGACCGCGAGCTGCGCTCTGTACCGGGCATCGCCGATATCGTAAGCTTTGGCGGCAAGGTAAAAGCCTATGAGATAAAAGCCAATCCACAAAAGCTGGCCGACCTGGGTATTACATCCCTGGACATATCCACTGCCGTCAGCAAAAGCAATATCAACATCGGCGGGGATGTCATCAACAAGAACTCCCAGGCCTATGTGGTAAGAGGCATCGGTATCCTCAACGATATCAACGAGATCAGGAACATCATCGTGGAGAACATCAATGGCATCCCCATCCTGGTAAAAGATATTGCGGACGTAGAGGTCTCCAATCTTCCCCGCCTGGGAGAGGTTGGAAGAACGGACGCCTTCGATACTGCCGGACGCAGGACCCTCCGCAATAACCCCGATGCAGTGGAAGGTATCGTGCTCATGCGCAAGGGGGAGAACCCCGACGACGTGATCAAGGGACTAAAGGCGAAAATAAAGAAGCTGAATGAACGGGTGCTGCCTTCCGACACGCATATCGTGCCTTTTTATAACCGTGAAGACCTGATCCATTATGCCACGCATACGGTGCTGCACAACCTGATAGAAGGGATACTGCTGGTAACGCTGATCGTATCGCTCTTCATGTTCAACTGGAGGACCACCCTCATCGTGTCCATCATCATACCCCTGTCCCTGCTGTTTGCCTTTATCTGCCTCCATCTCATGGGCATGTCAGCCAACCTCCTCTCCCTGGGCGCCATCGACTTCGGGATCATCATCGACGGGGCGGTGGTCATGGTGGAAGGCCTGTTCGTACTGCTGGACCATAAGGCAAGAGAGATGGGCATGGACAGGTTCAACAAGCTGGCAAAAATGGGAATGATCCGTAAAAAAGGCGCCGAGCTGGGAAAAGCCATCTTCTTTACCAAGCTGATCATCATTACGGCCCTGCTGCCCATTTTCGCATTCGAAAAGGTGGAAGGCAAGATGTTCTCCCCCCTGGCCTATACCCTGGGTTTTGCATTGCTGGGAGCGCTGATCTTTACCCTGACGCTGGTGCCCGTACTGGCAAACGTGCTGTTGCGGAAGAATGTCAGGGAAAAGCACAACCCCTTTACCCATTTTTTACAGGGCGCCATCATGAAAGGGTTCGCCTTCCATTTCCGTCACAGGAAAACATCCGTCCTCGTTGCAGGGCTGGTCATCATAGCGGGATTGTATTCTTTCAAATTCCTCGGCTCGGAGTTCCTGCCCGAGCTGAATGAAGGATCTATCTGGATACGCGCTACACTTCCCTACAGCATCTCCCTGGACTCCTCGGTGGTGCGTGCGACGCAGATGCGGGCGATCATGATGCGTTTCCCCCAGATCAAAAGGGTAATGTCACAGACAGGGAGGCCGGATGACGGGACGGATGTGGCTGGCTGTTACAACAACGAATTCGGTGTGCAATTGTACCCGATGGAAGAATGGAACCCAAAAATATCAAAGGACGAGCTGATCGAGCAGATGCGGCAGGCCCTGTCGGTGGTCCCCGGCGCGGACCTGAACTTCTCACAGCCCATCATGGACAACGTGGAAGAAGCCGTATCAGGGGTAAAAGGCTCCATTTGTGTAAAGATCTTCGGGGATTCCCTGGATTACATGGAAGATCAGTCGAACAAGGTATATAATGTCCTGAAGAACGTCCGTGGCATCGAGGACCTGGGCGTGATCAAGAACATCGGCCAGCCCGAGCTGGACATCGACCTGGACCAGAGCAGGATGGCAGTCTATGGCGTCACCACTGCCGATGCCAATGCCGTCATCGAAATGGCCATTGGTGGAAAGGCAGTGACGCAATTATACGAGGGGGTTAGAAAATTCGATATCCGTATCCGTTTCCCCGAGAATTTCCGGGCTTCGGAGGAGGACATCGGGAATTTGCTGGTGCCTACCCAGAGTGGCTCCAAAGTGCCCATACGCGAAATTGCCAGGCTCACGCAAAAGACAGGCCCCTGCCTTATCTTCCGGGATGATAACGAACGGTATTCCGCCGTCAAGTTCTCCGTAAGAGGAAGGGACATGGGCAGCACCATCGCGGAAGCCCAGGATAAGGTAGATGAAGTGGTTAAGCTGCGGAAGGGGTATAATATGGTCTGGCAGGGAGATTTCGAAAACCAGCAGCGGGCCTCCAAACGCCTGACGCAGGTAGTCCCTATCAGCCTTCTGCTGATCTTTTTGCTTCTTTTCGTAATGTTCGGCAACCTGAAAGACGCCGGCCTGGTATTCCTCAATGTACCCTGCGCTGTCGTAGGCGGTATAATGGCCCTGCTGATCACAGGGACGAATTTCAGCATCTCCGCGGGCATCGGGTTCATCGCCCTTTTCGGCATCTGTATCCTGGAAGGCGTGTTGCTGATAACAGCTTTCAAACATAATTTAGAACGGATAAAGGGACAGGAAAGTCCCCTGTATACTTCCATAAAGATGGGGGTACACGATCTTATCCGTCCCGTGCTGATGACAGCCCTTATGGCTACCATCGGTCTGCTGCCGGCCGCCATTTCCACCGGCATCGGTTCCGAAAGCTCCAGGCCCCTGGCCAGGGTGGTCATAGGAGGATTGATCCTCGCTACGATCTTTTCCCTCCTCATCTTTCCCCTGGTGTTCTTCTGGTCTTACCGGAAGGTAGATACGAAGCATGCCGGATAAAACTTTATAAGGCCGGGCAGCCGTCCGGTCTTATATTTGTTGTATGATTATCCTACGATTGACTGTCCTGCTGCTGCTGAGCAGCCCCATCATGGCGCAGGATTTCTTCAAACCGTCCCCTGTCTACAACCCCGGTCGCGTAAATGGTGTGGTCATCGCCGAAGCGGCCATCGGTACGGTCGTCACTATCGGGTTGAACTATCTATGGTATAAAAAATTCCCCCGCAGTAAATTCCATCTTTTCAACGACAACAACGAATGGCTTAATATGGACAAGGTAGGCCATGCCACCACTGCCTATAATGTAGCCGCCTTACAGACTGATCTTCTGCGATGGGGAGGTGTAAAGCCGGGCGTTGCAGCCCTTGCCGGCACACTGACGGCATTGGGATTCCTCACCATGGTGGAGATCATGGACGGACATTCGGTGAAATGGGGCTTCTCCAAAGGAGATATGCTGGCTAACCTGGCAGGCTGTGCGCTTTTTGAAGGACAGCATCTCATGTGGGGACAGCAACGCATCAGCCTCAAATATTCCTACCACCATACCATATTTGCGCATTATGCCCCCGGCGAACTGGGAAGCAATCTGCCCCAACAGATGCTAAAGGACTACAATGGCCAGACCTATTGGCTGTCCGTAAACATCGGCTCCTTCCTGCCTGCAGGCAGCGGTTTCCCCAACTGGCTCAACTTTTCAGCCGGCTATGGCGCCGAAGGGATGATCGGAGGCATCCGGAATCCCACTGAGATCAAAGGTCAGCCCGTTCCGTCATTTAAACGCTACCGGCAATTCTATTTCGCCTTCGATACGGACCTTTACAGGGCGGATGGTCTGTCCCCCCTGTCCACTACCCTGCTGAAACTGAACCGTACGTTCAAAATGCCTGCGCCCGCCATCGAATGGAATAAAGAAGAGGGAACAAAATGGCATTGGATATATTTTTAGCCCGCTTCATTCGTTATTTTTGTTCACCATTAAAATCTGATGAATGGATTCCACCAAGCTTATTATTGCCGTCGCCTTCGCCATCCTGGTAGCAGGGACATTGGTTTACCTGTTCCTGAAACAACGCCGGGAATTGAAGGCAGCTCAGAGCACAAAACCAAGCTCGGACGAAACAGGCATATCCACCCGCCAATTGCAATTGCAGGCTTACGAACGCCTGATCCTGCTCACCGACCGTATCGCCCTGCCCAATCTTATCCAACGGGTGAGC
>DASZVM010000445.1:0-10339 GCA_035547295.1 Puia sp.
GAAAACAGCGCCAGCAACGAAGTATCTCCCGAAGATATCGCCGCTTTCTTCGAGACGACCCAACCCCAAAAGAAAAGGGAGATCATACTGGCCGTACCCGAAGTCCCCCTACCAACTCGTATCCGTTTGCTGGAATACGGCCGTCAAAGAAAAAGTCTGAATATCTCCTCCGTACTATCCTCCGAGATCGACAGCTTCAGGGAACAAAAAGGCTTTCATCTCACCGACATCCTTTTTGTCAACATCGACGAAGCAGAGCACATCGCAAACACCCCTAACGACATAATCGACAATTGCATAAATACCTTAAAAAACCTCAACCCTGACATCTCCGTCATCATTACCGACGGCGCGAATGGCAGCTACTGCCACACCAGCAACAATTTGATCCACACGCCCGCCATCCACATCACCGCCATATCCACGGCAGGAGCCGGCGACGCATTCCTCGCCGGTACGCTGACAGGTCTCTGCTGCGGTCTCGCATTGGACCAGGCCGTAAACATCGGCGCCCTCCTGGCAGCCTATTCCGTTACCTCACCCGATACGATCCATCCGGAGGCAAACGCCCAAACATTATTCGCCTTTGCCCACCGCCACGCACCCGGCTATGCCCATACATTCACCCATCTCTTCATCTCATGAGCTACAAACTAAGATTCATCCAAAACTTCGTACTGAGATACAGCAGGGAATACCTGGAGCTGGAAAAGGAATTCGAAAAATTCGAAAAAATGCATCCCGAAGCCCCAAAAGGCAGGCGCTACCTCGCATTGGCCGGAAGGGACCCTTCCAATACCCTGATATGGGAATGTGATTTCGAGACCCTGGAAGAAGCGCAAAAAGCACAGGCTTTCTTTCTCACCGACACCCGTCACGAAGATCTCTACCAGCAGCAGTCACAATATATCCTGGGTACCTATACGGAGATCTACCGCCCTTTTAACTGATGCAGCTGCTTGATCACCAGTTGCGATTCAAGGACGATCTGGTTGAACTTATTACCTCCCGGGTCGCTGTTGATAAGCCCCATCAGCATCTCCGTAGCCTTTTGCCCCTGCAGATAGGGAAATTGCTCCACGGACGCCATGGGAGGATACATGGTATAATTATTCCATGGTTCGTTCGCATAGCTTACAAAAGCTATGTCCTTATTGATCTTTAACTTTTGGCTGCGGGCATACGTAATGGCATCCATGGCCACATAGTCATTAAAAGTGATGATGGCCGTAGGCTTTCTCTTCGAGCTGAGTAGCACCTTCGCAGCCTGGTAGACCCCCTCGCTGGTAAGATCCGTATTGACGATGAGCGAAGGGTCGAACTTCAGCCGGCTCTTTGTCATCGCCTCGATATACCCCTCCTTTCTTTCCCGGCTGGCAATCAGCTTTTCAGGCCCGTTGATCATCCCGATGACACGATGCCCCTTTTTGAAAAGATAGTTGATGGCAGCGATCGTGCCCGTAAAAAGGTTACAGGCAACATAATGTATGTTGCTGATATTCGGTATACGGTCAAAAAAAACGACGGGTATATTGTACTTCTTAAAACTTTCGAAATGGGCGTAATTGGTCGTATGCTTTGCAATGGATATAAGCACCCCATCCACCCGGTGGCTTTTCATCGCATCTACCAGTGACTTCTCCTTTTCGATGTCGTCATAGGATTGCCCCATCAGAACAGTGTATTTATACTTGCCCGCACAGTCTTCGATGCCGCTGATAGCAGAGGAAAAAAATCCATCCGTCAGATTGGGAAGGATGACACCAAGAATGGACGTCCTGCCGCTCTTAAAGGAAATAGCCGCGGTGTTCGGCTCATAACCCAGTTCCTTCACCAGCGCCTGGACACGCATCTTCGTCCTTAGCCCGATGCTCTTATGGTCCTTCAATGCCCGGGACACCGAAGAGACCGATATATTCAATCTCCTGGCAATCTCCCGCATGGTGACCATTTTATTATCCATTGCCCAATTTAAAAATATTTTGTGACAATAGCATACAAAGCAATCCCAGCCACATAAGACATGCAACGGCGAGTAAAAGCAAGGTTAACGGATGTATAAAGAGCACCCTCAGAACAGGTAAAGCATCCCATAACAGGAACATCTCGTTTATTAAAACACCCGAAACAAATAGGATGGATCCATACTTCCATAATACAGGCCGGCTGTTCAATAACCCCTCCCGTAAAAAGAACCCCACCAGGAAAAGACTGGCAAACACCAGCATCACCAGGTGCAGATAAGCGATGATCACAGGACGGAAACCAAAAGCAAAATTTCCGGCCGCTGGGATGACCGTCAATCCCTGCAGCAATATTTTGATCACCCATGCCGCCCCTGCCAAACCCCAAAACCACTTCGCTTCCCCCGGCAGCATGCCGGACCACCGGCGACGGCAACGCCGGATCAGCCGGACAAAGATCGCCAACCCCAGGCCCTGTACCACCGCCGCCCAGACGGCAATCGCCACAACCCACTTCGGCGGCGACATCCACAGCACGCTGAGACAATACGCCGGTATGCAGGCCATCGCCATCAGACGGAACAGCCATCTTCCCATATTCCCCTCAAACCCCTTCTCATACTTCCCCGCAACATGGAACAACAGACCTCCCAGGGCAAAGCTGAACCAGCCATTGTATTGAAAATGAAGAAAGAAATACACAGAATTGAAATAGAACACCTGCCCCAGATGACGCACCATACAATAACCCAGCAGCAAAGGCCCCGCACCTGATAATACATAGAACAGCAACGAAGCCCCGATCCATTTGCGTACCACCGGCCGCAGCGTACTGCGCCGCATATCCTTATAATAACGCCAGGCAAACCACCAGGAGAATACCATCCCCAGCACGGAAAAGAAAATGGACACAGCCCCGTAACCCTGGACAGGAAAGCTTAACAGCATTCCGAAGCTGGACAATTGCAGCAGCCGGAACATATGAGTATAAGCCCTCCCGATAGCTACCCCGGACTGGGACAAAACATACACCAGTGCGGTGAACAGGGCTGTAGTGATCCAACCCGAAAATGCAAAATGTGAATGCGCATGCAGCAGATACTTATAATTCACCACCGGCAGGGAAAAAGCTACTTTATAACGAAGAAGGATACCGATCAGCGCCACCAGCAGAAAATTCAGAAGGCTCATCGACATCCAGCGGCGATAGGGATATAGACCATTCATAATTAAGACCAAAACTATCCCGGAACACCTGTTTCAAACATGATATACAGCATATTTCAACCTGATTAAAATCATATGATACCCTTTAACAGATGACGCAGATCATATTTTTAAACTCCTGCCTGGCGTAATCTTGCTCCATCAAACTCAAAATGATGAAAAAATACCTTCTCGTCCTCTTTCTTGCGGCAGTGATATACAGCTGCGGAAGCGCTCCTACCCCCACCGCCGATGAGACAAAAAGTACGCAGCCGGCCGCTGACAATGAAAAAGGTGTCGGCAAATTCACCCATGTCGAACTGGGTGCCGCACTGGATGCTAAAATGGCCGGCAACGGAAAAGCTGTATACGAGCTGAAATGTTCCGCCTGTCATAAGCTCACAGGCGAAAAGCTGGTTGGCCCCGGATGGCTGGGCGTGACCGAACGCCGTAAACCCGAATGGATACTCAACTTCGTCACCAACACCGATGAAATGCTGAACAAGGATGCCAAGGCTCAATCCATGCTAGAGATATGCATGGTACGCATGCCCAACCAGAACCTCAGCGACCAGGATGCCCGCAACATACTCGAATTCATGCGGCAGAACGACGGCGTCAAATAACACACCTGACAACTCAGAAAACCCATAATAATATGTACAAGGATAAAATTTTCATAGGCGTCCTGGTCCTCTCCACACTGGGCGCACTCCTCCCCTCCTGCAAACCCAGGAACGCTGCCACCGCCATCAGCTCGGACGCAGCTCAAAAAGTATATGTAGCCCCCGGCAAATACGACGAATTCTACGACTTCGTGTCAGGAGGGTTCAACGGCCAGGTATCCGTCTATGGTCTGCCCTCCGGCCGGCTGCTGAAGATCATACCCGTCTTTTCCGTCTTCCCCGAGAATGGTTATGGCTATAGCGAAGAGACCAAAGCCATGCTCAACACCTCACAGGGGTTCGTCCCATGGGACGACCAGCATCACCTCGAGCTTTCCCAAACCAACGGCTCACCCGACGGCCGCTGGCTCTTCGCCAATGCCAACAATACCCCCCGGGTCGCCCGTATCGACCTGACCACCTTTAAAACAGCGGAGATACTGGAGCTCCCCAACAGCGCCGGTAACCACTCCTCCCCCTTTACTACCGAGAACGGCGAATATATCGTGGCCGGCACCCGCTTCAGCGTACCCCTCGGCGACAACACCGACGTTCCCATCAACACCTATAAAAAGAACTTCCATGGCACCGTCAGCTTTATCAGCGTCGACCCTCAGTCAGGCCGCTTGAAGCTGGCCTTCCAGCTGCTGCTGCCCGGCATCGACTTCGACCTCAGCCACGCCGGCAAAGGCCCTTCGCACGATTGGTTCTTCTTCTCCTGCTATAATACCGAGCTGGCACACACCCTCCTGGAGGTCAATGCCTCTCAGCGGGACAAAGACTTCATCATGGCCGTCAACTGGAAAAAAGCGGAAGAATATATAAAGGCAGGAAAAGGCGTTAAGAAACAGGTATCCTACGCTCATAATCTCTACGACGAAAAAACACATACCGCCTCTTCCGCCATCGAGACCGAAGTGCTGGAGCTGGACCCGAAAGTCCTGAAAGATATTACATATTTTATCCCCTGCCCGAAATCACCTCACGGATGCGACGTGGACCCTTCCGGGGAATATATCGTTGGCAGCGGTAAGCTCGCCGCCCTGATCCCCGTCTTTTCCTTTTCGAAAATTCAAAAGGCCATCGCATCACAACAATTCGACGGGGACTTTGAAGGCATACCCGTCATAAAATACGAGGCAGCCCTTTATGGAGAAGTGCAAAAACCCGGCCTCGGTCCCCTGCACACGGAATTTGACGGTAAAGGCAATGCCTATACGAGCATGTTCGTCTCTTCCGAGGTTGTCAAATGGAGCCTCAAAGACCTGAAAGTGCTCGATCGCGCCCCTACTTACTATTCCGTAGGTCATCTCAGCATTCCCGGAGGAGACACAAAAAAACCCTATGGCAAATACCTTGTCGCCTATAACAAGATCACAAAAGATCGCTACCTCCCCACAGGCCCCGAGCTGGCTCAAAGCGCTCAATTGTACGATATCTCCGGCGATAAGATGCAGCTGATCCTGGACTTCCCCACTGTCGGCGAGCCTCACTATGCACAGGCCCTCCCCGCAGACATGATCACAAAAAACTCCGTCAAATTCTTCAAGATAGAAGAAAATGCAAATCCCTATGTCACCAAAGGAGAAAAGAATGCAAAGGTCGTCCGGGAAGGCAATAAGGTGCATATCTACATTACAGCTATCCGGTCACACTTCGTTCCGGATAACATCGAAGGGGTAAAGAAAGGTGATGATGTCTATTTCCACGTCACCAATCAGGAACAGGACTGGGACATCCCCCATGGGTTTGCCGTAAAAGGCGCTCCTACCGCGGAGATCCTGATCATGCCCGGAGAAACCTGTACTCTCAAATGGACACCCACCAAAGAAGGGATATATCCCATCTATTGTACCGACTTCTGCAGCGCGCTCCACCAGGAAATGCAGGGATATGTCCGCGTATCGCCCGCCGGCAGCAATATACCGCTGACCTTCGGGACAAACAACGACACCACCGGTACCAAATAAAACATTCGCCATGAACAGAAAACTTTCCAGGACGACAAGGACGCTCACCCTGATCGCTTCGATCGCAATGGTCGCCGTACTTTTTCAGCCGATATGGCGCATCGAGCTGACAGCTCCTCAATATCCGGAAGGCCTGGTCCTGAAGATCTTTGCCCATCGTATAGGGGGAGACGTCGATGTGGTCAACGGGCTCAACCACTACATCGGCATGCGCACCCTCCACACCCGGGACTTTGTGGAATTCGTCGTCCTCCCCTATATCATTGGAGGCTTCGCAGCCCTCGGCATCCTCGTTACGCTGACCAACAGGCGCAGCCTGTACTATGGATGGACCATACTTTTCCTGTTGATCGCCTTTACCTCCATGATCGATTTCTATCGCTGGGAATATAACTATGGACATAATCTCGACGAAGGCGCTCCTATCAAGGTGCCCGGCATGGCCTATCAACCTCCCCTCCTTGGCTACAAACAGCTCCTGAACTTCAGCGCCTGGTCCGTACCCGACATAGGCGGCTGGATCTTTGTAAGCGTGGGCCTGATACTCCTCACCGGCTTAGTCATCGAAGTGCGGCATGTCAAAACAAAACTTAAAAACACCACCACGGTAGCCGTATTCCTCCTGACCACGCTTATCTTCACCGGCTGCTCTACCGGCCCCACTCCCATCCAATACGGACAGGACGCCTGCGACTTCTGTAAAATGGGATTTTCAGACAGACGCTTCGGCTTCGAGCTTGCCACGACAAAAGGAAAACTATATAAATTCGACGACTTTCATTGCTTGAAAGAATATATCAAAACCCTCCCCGATGACAAAAAAGACATAGCATCCATTTACTGCATCGATTTTTCCGGCGACGGCCGGATGGGCCTGGCGGAAGACAGCTATTTCCTTCAAAGCCCGGGATTCCATAGCCCCATGGATGGCGATATCGCCGCCTTTCTCCATCGCGACAGCGCAGATAAATATCAAAAACAATTCCAGGCAAAACCCATCACATGGAAAGAGCTATATCAGTGATCCTGTTGCTGACCCTTTCCTGGACAGCGTTCGGGAAAACCTGGCTCGTCAGTCCCAACGGCCCCCAAACCTCCATAAAACAAACCCTCTCAATGGCCGGCCCCGGTGACACCATTCTCGTCAGCCATGGGACCTATAGGGAAAAAGGACTGGTCATAACCAGACCGGTCTTCCTCAAAGGTATTGACACCCCTGTGCTGGACGGCGAAAACAAGTTCGAGATCATCGCCGTCAAAGCAAGCCACGTCACCATCGAAGGGTTCAGACTGACGGGCAGCGGTACTTCCGGATGGAATGACATCGCAGCCATAAAGATCTATGCACAACGGAATGTCACCATAAGGAACAATCGTCTTGAACATACATTCTTTGGCATCTTCTGTCAGAATGCCGTCCAATGTCTTATTACAGGCAACCGTCTTTCATCCGACGCAAACAACGAGATCCAATCCGGCAACGGCATCCACTGCTGGCACTGCGACAGCATGCGCATCGAACGGAACGATATCACGGGCCATCGCGACGGCATCTACTTCGAATTCGTCACCCATTCCCTTATCCGGGGCAACCGTAGCTTCGATAACGTCCGGTATGGCCTGCACTTTATGTTCTCCCACGAGGACAGCTATATTGACAATACTTTCCGTCGCAACGCCGCAGGCGTCTCCGTCATGTTCTCCCACGGCGTGACCATGCTGGGTAACACCTTCACTGAGAATTGGGGCGGAGGCGCCTATGGCATCCTCATGAAAGAGATCACGGACAGCCGGGTACAGGGTAACCGCTTCCTCGACAATACCATCGGTATCTATATGGAAGGGACCACGAGGATATATGTAATAAATAATCTCTTCAGCGGCAACGGCTATGCCCTGAAGATACAGGCCAGCTGCTCATCCGATACCATCACACATAATAATTTCACCGGCAACACTTTCGATATAGCTACCAACGGCTCGCTGGTCCTCAACAATTTTGACGGCAACTACTGGGATAAATACGAAGGGTACGACCTGGACCGCAACGGCATCGGCGATGTTCCCTATCACCCGGTAAGCCTTTATTCCATGATCGCCGAAAAGAACCCCACCGTCATGATGCTCTTCCACAGTTTCATGGTCAGTCTGCTGGACCGCACCGAAAAGATCATGCCGGGCATTACGCCGGAAAACCTCAAAGACGACCGCCCTTTTATAAAACAGCTAAACTTGCGCCCATGATCGCAGTCTCCCATCTCAATAAGCGTTTCAGCAGATTGCAGGTGCTTCAGGACATCAGCATCACCTGCCCCCCTGGACGCACCATCGCACTCATCGGCCCCAACGGCAGCGGCAAGACCACATTCATCAAATGCCTGCTGGGCATGGTCGTCCCCGACAGCGGACATATCACTTTCAACGGCCGGGACATCACACACGGATGGCAATACCGCTCCGGCATCGGCTACATGCCGCAGATCGGCCGCTTTCCCGATAACATGACCATTGCCCAGATCTTCGATATGCTGAAAGACATCCGTAACAATGCCGGTCTCCTGGACGAGGATCTTCCCAATGCCTTCCAACTGCACCGCATCATGGACAAAAGAATGCATACCCTTTCCGGCGGCACCCGCCAAAAGGTCAGCGCCAGCCTCGCCTTCCTGTTCAACCCCGACGTGCTCATCCTCGACGAACCCTCTGCAGGTCTCGACCCCGTATCGGCAGAGATACTAAAAGAAAAGATCCGCCGGGAAAAAGAAAAAGGCAAGCTGATCCTCATTACTTCTCATATCCTCAGCGAGCTGGACGATATCGTCAGCGATGTCGCCTATCTCCAGGAAGGACAGCTGAAATTCCATAAAACCTTCTGCCAGCTGAAAAAAGACACGGGAGAGCAAAAGCTGGCACGTGCCATCGCCCGCGTCATGGAAACCGCCGGCTTATAAACCACACCAAAAATGAACAAGATCATAAAATATATTGTCCTCGACATCGCCCGCAATAAGATCGTCATGGCCTACACAGCGTTCTTGCTGCTGATCTCCCTCAGCGTGTTCAACCTCGAGGACAACAGCGCCAAGGGCATCATTAGCCTGCTGAACATCACCCTCATCATCGTCCCCCTGGTCAGCATCGTCTTCGCTACGATCTACCTGTACAACGCCGCCGAATTCATAGAGCTGCTGGTCTCGCAGCCCATTCGCCGTACCCGCCTGATGATAAGCCTTTTTACAGGTCTTGCCCTCTCCCTGAGCCTCGCCTTCCTCATCGGCGCCGGCATACCCGTGCTGATCTATCACCCTGCCGGCGCAGGCGGCATCCTCGTAGCCGTAGGCACTGCCCTCACCCTGGTCTTCACTTCCCTGGCCGTCCTGGCCGCCGTGCTCACCCGCGATAAAGCCAAAGGCATCGGCGTGGCCATCCTGCTCTGGTTTTACTTTGCCCTCATATTCGATGGGATCATTCTATTTATCCTCTTCCAGTTCAGCGAATACCCGATGGAAAAAGCCTCCATCGCCCTCAGTACCCTTAATCCCATCGATCTCGGCCGCATCATTATCCTCCTGAAAATGGATATCTCCGCCATGATGGGATACAGCGGCGCCGTCTTTCGTCAGTTCTTTGGCGGTCTCTGGGGTAGCCTCTATGCCGGCGTCATCCTCCTGCTCTGGATAACGGCACCCCTCTTCTGGGCACTACGAAGATTTGCGCGAAAAGACCTCTGAACAAACGTCATCATGAATTAATTTTTTTGATTATTTATCGAAAACCTTAGATTTGTACAACAGCAAATGCTTATAGAAAATTGCTTGCCAGCAGACCAAACGACAATCCGGGGATGTCTTCTCATGCAGATGAGCAGCTCCTTTTAAAGAGTATATCCGAAGGGAGCTGGGACGCATATACACATCTTTTTAACAGATACCTGCCAAAGCTTTCCCTCTATATTTATCCCTTCGCCAACCAATCCCGCGAAGATACCGAAGAGGTTATACAAGAAGTCTTTTTGAAGATCTGGGAACGTAGAGACCAGCTTTCAGCCATCCGCTCTTTCGACCATTATTTATTCCGCATGGCGAAAAACCAGCTGATCGACCTGCTCGACAAACGCAGATCGATAAAGGACCTCCACAAAAAATATGCGGCTTCCAGGGGATCCTTTCATTGCGAACCCGAGCAGGATCTGATATATTCCGAATACCAGGAGACGGCAAAAAAAGCCATTGAAGAGCTCTCCCCCAAGCTAAGGACGGTATTTTTTATGAGCACCCGGGATGAACTATCACTGGATGAGATCGCCAGCAGGTTGCACCTGCCAAAAGAAACCGTAAAAAAACGTCTTTACCTGGCCGGCGCCTTTATAAGGAATTACCTGCGCATAAAAGCCGAATGGCTTGGCCTCCTCATCATCAGCATGCTGCTTTTTTAAAAAAATCATCCATTTCACTTCCTCTTTCCTGCACGACAGCAGTCTTAAGGTTCTATGAGCTTAGAAGAAGCCTTATACCTCGCAAAAAAGATTGCATCC
>DASZVM010000446.1:0-5561 GCA_035547295.1 Puia sp.
CCTGGTGAATAAGCGACCGGAAGGTATAGCGAAAGCGCCGGATGCCGGAAAGAAGGATGTGATCGTACCGGGGACAAAAAAAGCAGTGCTGATAACAGACAACGGGAAGGAGATATCGCTTGACAGCAGCACGGATAAAGTGATCGTGCAAGGGAAGGGCTTTAACATTCAAACAAATAAGAGCGGACAGCTCGTGAATAACAGCACCAGCACAAATGACGAAGTGCGTATCAATACGGTGGCTACGCCCCCCGGAGGACAATACGAAATAATATTGCCGGATGGTACGACAGCTGTCTTAAATGCCGTATCAAGCATTACTTATCCAACGGCTTTCAAGGCAGACAGAAGAGACGTGAAGATCACGGGAGAGGTATACTTTGAAGTAGCCCAGGACTCCCGGAAACCTTTTATAGTGCAAACGGAAAAAAATATGCAGATAGAAGTGCTCGGGACCCATTTTGATGTAAAGGCATATTCAAATGAACCATTCATTAAGACAACGTTATTGGAAGGGGGTATCAAAGTAAGCTCTGATAAAGCTATGAAGATCGTAAAACCCTTTGAACAGACCCGGCTTACCGATGATGGAAGCCTTCGTCTCCTGACAAATGTAGATGCAGGCAGTGAAGTCGCCTGGAAAAACGGCATTTTTGAATTTAACAGTACAGATATCAAGACCGTCATGAGAGAAATAAGCCGATGGTATAATGTGGAGATCGCTTATGACGGGAACGTACCCACGGATCTGTTCTCTGCTATTATCAACCGTCAAAACAGTATCGACCAGGTGTTGGCGATGCTACAAAATACACTGAGAGTACATTTTTCCATAAAAAACAGGACGATCTATGTAAGTAACTAAAACCAACAAACGGCTGCTATTTTCAAAACAGGCTAAAAAAAAACTGTCCCGGGTCGCGTCCGGAACAGTCTAATTCGGGTCCAACCATTCCTCTCTGGAAAAGAGTTCTATTTCATTTACCCAAACAATCAAAGTTATGGATAATAAGGCGGATTATGTCCTAAAGAAAAGAAAAAATACCAAAAAACCACGACTTCGCCATGGACAATTAACGCTGCTTCTACTGGTGGCTCTCTGCACCTTCGGCTTTCATGCGAAAGCGTTCTCCCAAACCGTTACGCTGACAAAGAATGCGGCCTCCATCCGCGAGATCTTCCGTGAGATATACAGGCAGACCAGGCGTCAGTTCGTCTATACGGATAAAGTGCTGGAAGGGGCCAAACCGGTTGACATACACGTAAAGAATGTCTCGCTTACAGAGGCTTTGGAGCTTTGCTTCAAGGATCAGCCATTTACTTATGTAATATCCGGAGACGCTATCGTAGTTCAAAGAAAAGAGGAAAAAAACGCAGAACCCGTAAACAATAAAAGCCCTCTTTTGCCGGGCAGAGAGGTCACCGGACGTGTTACCGACAGCACCGGAAAACCTATTGCCGGGGCATCTGTACAGATAAAGGGTTCAAAGAGGGGGACGGTTACCAGCGCTGCAGGAGCTTTTTCCCTTAGTAATGTGGATGATAATGCGATCCTTGTTTTCTCCTATGTAGGATATATCGTACAGGAAGTCCCGGTGAAGGGGAAAGCCGATATGGCCATATCGCTTCAAAGTCTGGAGAACAGCCTGAACGCGGTGATCGTAAACGTCGGTTATGGAAGACAAAAGAAAGAATTCCTGACGGCATCGGTCAGTACGGTGTCGGGGTCGGAACTGGTCAAAGCGCCGGTGCCGAACCTAAGCACGGCATTGAAAGGCCAGCTTGCGGGCCTTGTAGCATTGCAGACATCCGGAAAGCCAGGGTCTGACGGTTCCACCCTTACGATCAGGGGGATAGGCACTTACACGGGGCAAACGGCCCCGTTGATCATGGTCGATGGGGTGTCGAGGGATACCTATGACGACATCGATATGAACGAGGTGGAAAGCATAAGCATCTTAAAAGACGCATCGGCTACTGCTGTGTATGGGGTGCGTGGCGCCAACGGAGTAATATTGATAACGACAAAACGAGGCAAAGAAGGTGCACCATCCATCAATGTGACGGCCCAAACCGCCCGGTCTTCGTTCACAAACCTGAAACCGTTTGCCAATTCCTATCAATATGCCACCATTATCAATGAGCAGGCGATGGAAAACTATTGGGTGAAACATGCGAATGATCCCGATATAACGACCTGGGATGATTTTATTGCGAAACGAAACGCAAACTGGCGCACGGACGGATCGCTTACGTTCTCGGATAACGACTTGAAGTATTTTCAAAATGCGCACACGCCCAAACTGCCGGGCGGACAAGCCAACCCCTGGTACGATCCCTTCTTTCATCCCGATACGGACTGGAAAGACAAACTTTTTAAAAAAAGCACACCGACAACACAGGTCAATACCAATATCTCCGGGGGGACGAAGTTCATGAAATATTTTGTTTCTCTTGGGTATCTGAACCAGGGCGGTCTGTTCAAGACGGACTACATGACCTATGCCGACAAAATGCAGTCTACAAAGAACCGCTATAATCTCCGGGGGAATTTCGATTTTGACGTAACACAGGATTTTAAGATCGCGGTCAACGTAGGAACTCAATTTGTTACGATAGGGGGAATGGATAGGGACGCATATATCTGGGAAAAGAAAATACTCTGGTCTTTCCCCATGAGCTCTCCCGGGATGATAAACGGGAAATACGTTCTGCCCCTGGCTGCCAACGGGGATGATAAGTATAATCCCATGTATGCCATGGAAAGCGAAGACTCCTGGAATATTACCAATAACAGTATCCTGAACTCTTCCGTGAATGCGAACTACAAGCTGGACAAAGTCGTAAAAGGGCTGGCGGTACATGTACTTGGCTCGTATGACAGCTACTTTGCCAGCAGAAGCTATGGGAAATTCGTTCCATTGGTGTACGATATCCGCCCCAACCCCAACGGCGATCTGCTGAATCCCATTTTCAGCCAAAGGAACGATGCTTCCCCTCCTTCGATAAATGCGGACTTTTACCTGGGTAAATGGCGCAAGCTGTATGCTGAGGCTTCCATCAATTATGACAGGTACTTTGGAAGGCACACCATTTCCGCAATGGTATTGACCAGCCGCGAAAAGAAATATGACCCGACGCTTCAGTACGATCTGCCCCATGCCTATGAAGGCTTGACCGCCAGGGTAAATTATAATTTTGGCGGGAAATATATCGTAGAATACGATATGGGATATAATGGCTCGGAAAATTTTCCGGTGGGGAAAAGATTCGGCTATTTCCCTTCTTATTCCGGAGCATGGGTATTGAGCAAGGAACCCTTCTTCCCTGTGAATAACATCGTCAATTTTGCCAAATTAAGGGGGTCATACGGAGAGGTAGGCAACGACAATATCCGGCCTGCCGGCAGTACACAGGACGCGCGTTATCTTTATCTTCCCGACACATGGAAACCGGACGGCGGCTATACGTTCGGCACCCTGAACAACCAGCACTATATCAACGGTGCGGACGAATCGGTGATAGGGAACCCGGATGTAACATGGGAGGTCGCCAAGGAAATGAACCTCTCTATTGAATTGCATTTGTTCGAGAGCAAACTGTCGGTGACCTATGAATACTACAGGAATAACCGCTCCAATATACTTTCTTACCGGGGGACGGTCCCTGGTATCGTAGCTGCAAACCTTCCACCCTATAACCTGGGAAGAGTGAGAAGCTGGGGGCACGACCTCGAATTTACTTACAACGACCGTATCGGCGACTTCAGCTTCTATCTACGGGGAAATGCTGCTATACAAAAGAACAGGATACTCTACCAGGATGAAGCCATTTTGCCCGGTCTGGAATACCAGGCATCCACGAACCATCCTGTCGGGCAGCAATTATTGTTAAAGGCCGATGGGTTATACACTTCCTGGTCTCAGCTATACCAGACCGACAAGAACGGCAATCCCGACTTATCCCAGCCCGTGCCGGCATCAAAAAACGGCAAGCCGTATGCGAATGCCCAGGGGAATGCGGTATATGTAAAAGACCTCGGTTTCGGCGGAAGGCCGCTGCAGCCCGGCGATATCCGGCTGGTGGATGTCAACGGCGATGGTGTCATCGATACAAAAGACAAAGTGCGAACGGGTAAAACGATCAATCCTGAATATAATTTTGGCCTTACGCTTGGAGGCAGCTACAGGGGTTTTGACTTTTCAGTCCTGCTTGCGGGCATAGCAGGCGTGGCAAGAGGGGGAATGAGCGAATATCACCTGGACAAGCAACAGGCAATATTTGCGGTAAACCTCAATCGATTTTCCCAGGACCGGTTCAATAAAGGTGAGCAGATCGACTTCCCTATGGCCGATTATGACAAAAATGCTTCCGGAGCAGGCTCTACGAATGCAGGCAATACTTTTTTCCTGATAAACACCTCCTACGTAAGGCTGCAGAATGTCTCGATAGGCTATACATTCAGCAAGGATTTTATGAAAAGAATGGGGGTTAGATCCGCCAGGATATTTATAAGTGGAGACAACCTGTACACCTGGTCCCCTGCCAAGATATGGGGAGATCCCGAGAACCTCGGTGTCATCGACTATCCGCTGTATAAGACCTATAACACGGGGATCAATCTGAATTTTTGAGCCGTATCATAAAAATTTATCAAGGATGAAAGAATACAAATATCATATAGTATCCGGTATCGCCTTTGTCTTTATTTTATCGATGGCCGGCTGTAATAAAAATTATCTGGAAAAACCATTGGGCGGGACATTTACCGTCGATACGGTATTTCATACCAAGCTAAACGCGGATGCCGCGATCGCGCAAATGTATAATTTATGTGTTCCCACATGGTTCCCAAGGGACGTGGCCAATGACATGCCCAGACCCGATATGGTGACCGACGAGCTCTATTTTATTCACCCCGCCTATGACTGGGTGGGGTTGACCTGGAATCAGGCCAGCTACTGCACCGGTAACCAAACCATAGACGCAACCATTGACAGAGGCGGGTTCAGCAGCCATTATGCAGCGATACGCCAGGCAAACCTTGTCCTCAGGCACATCGATGAGGTGAAAGATGCGGACAATAACTGGAAGCAGCAGGTAAAGGGGCAGGCATTGTTCTGCAGGGCCATGCAGCACTTCGAACTATTTCGTCAGTATGGCGGCATCCCCATCGTATCAGAACCTTTGGATGGTACGACCATTATAAAAATAAGACGCAGCTCCGTTGCCAGGACGGTAGATAGCATCGTCACCTGGTGCAATGATGCCGCCGGCTTATTGCCTCCTACCTGGGACGCCGCCAATTATGGGAGAGCTACCAGCCTGGCCGCAAAAGCCCTTAAAGCAAGAGTGCTGCTGTATGCCGCCAGCCCTTTATATAATACCCCCAGCGCTGATCAGGGTGATGTAGAAGGGGCACGATACGGCGGGGACAAAGACTCTGTTCTGGCTTATCCGAATTATGACAAAGAACGATGGAACACTGCCGCGAAGGCCGCAAAAGATGTAATAGATGCAGCGCCGGCCTCGGGGGTAGCCCTGTATAATACGGGTAAACC
>DASZVM010000447.1:0-10330 GCA_035547295.1 Puia sp.
CAGCACGGCTCCCCGGAACCCATTCACCAAGGGCAACCGGGACACTTCATCGATGGCCTGCTGCAGATGTTCCGTATTGTCTCCCGCAACGGGACTGACAGTTAGCTGCGTTTGCACATCAGGAATGGGTACGTCTCCGCCGCCGTATCCCGCATAGGAAAAGTCCATGATCCTGTCTCCTTTTGGGGTGTGCTTGTAGTTCAATTTCCCATCGGGGCCCTGAAAGACCCATTGACTTTGCTGTCTGCCGGTGTCGGAGGACATGAAAGGTGCTGTTCCGGATAGAAGAAATGCTAATGAGAGTATAAAATGCATGATTGTTTTTATTGGACCTGATAAAACACCACCCTGTCGACCACATGCACGGGACCATTGGTGGAAATGATCCCCGCCGTCCGGGCAGCAAGACCCGGCGCCGCCCGGTTGGGCGCCGGAAACGCGCTGCCCGCAAACCCATTGATGGTAAACCTGGAATTCCTATCGTTGACCACATTAAAGACAATGATGCTTTGCGGGTTCAACGAATCCGTACCCGGCGGCATCAGCGTAGTGGCAGTGACAGGATCGGGACCTACATTGTCAAAGTTATACTCGTCCTTGACAATGAGCGAAAGCAGATAGTTCTTTACAAATTCCCTGGAATAATCTTCCCATTTTGTCGCCGCCATGCCGTTCACCAGATAGCGACCGAAAAAACAGTCCGCGGTCACTTTATTGCTGGCAACACGATAGATGGCATCATTGTGCATGAACAGGAATGTTCTTCCGGACTTTGAGTATTCGGATGTGTCGATACCGGAATAAAGCACACCCTGATAAAAGCGTTTGAAGATGGTGTCGTCCGGTACAGAACCAAGGGCTCTGTCCTTCATGAACTGCAGGGCGGGCTTGTTGATATGCGGATCGATGGTGCTGACGATGTGAGGATTGTTCTCCTGAAGGTCCAGACCGGCCAGTTTTTTACAACCGGTGGAACAGAGATACACAAGAAAGAGGCTTGTACAAAAGAGGAATATTTGTCTCATAATAATTTTTTGGGATCATTTCGAATAAGGATCATTCTGTGTCAACGCCGGACTGCCGGTAAGCGCATCGCGGGAAATAGGCCAGAGGATCTTGCGCGGATCGGTAAAACCCGTCTGGTCAATACCCAGCTGTCTTTCCCTTTCCTTCAGGAGCGGGTCCATTACCGTAAGCACCCTGTCTGTTCTTACCAGGTCAAACCACCGTTTGCCTTCTGCAAAGAGCTCCAATTGCCGCTCGTCCAGGATGGCCGTTTCGGCATCGTAGGTAGTGGTATAGGCTGCGGGGTCCAGTAGTGTGACGCCCGCCCGCGTACGGACCGAATTCACCAGTGCGATGGCATCGTCCTGTGCGTTCGTCTTGTTCAATGCTTCCGCCCGCATCAGGAGAATATCGGCCCACCGGTATAAGGGCAGCTTTGCCTGACATTGCGCACGGGCCGGGACGACGGGCTTCCCATTTGTCCCCAGGGGATAATATTTCCAGATAGAGATGATCCGCTGCAGGGCGAAAGAAAGGGTTGTATCGTAGATAACGTTGCGGCGGATATCCGTTTTATTCGTGTCCAGCCGCAGAAAGGGGATGCTGTCGATATAATAATTGGAGGTCTGGTCCGAGGAGCCGATCTTGCCCGCGATGCCGTTGCCGCCATCGACAAGATAATCCCAGTTAAGGGTCCATATATTCTCCTTGGTATTGCCCGCGACAAATATGTCACGATAAGTGGCAGCAGGAGCAAGGGAATATTTTTTCATAGCAATGAGCTTATCCGTGGTCTCCAGAACCTTTGCATAGTTCTTCTGCCAGAGGTAGACTTCTGTTAGAATGGAGAGGATCCCGCCAGACGTCAGCTCGAATACCGAACTGTAGGTAGGGTTCGAGAGTGAAGAGGCTTTCTGCAGATCGGGCAGAATGACGTTATTGAGGATGGAATCCGCGGAACTTCTCGGGAGGTCCGGATTTTCGTCAACGTTCACATAGGCATCGAGCCTCACCGGCGCGGCGCCCCAGAGACGGACGATATAAAAATACGCATAGGCGCGTGCCCCATAAGCCTGAGCCAGATAGTTATTCTTATCCGTTTCGTTGAGGTCCTTTATCCCCGGCAGGTATTTGATGGCAAAGTTTGCCCGCGAGATAGTAAGATAAAGGTTGTCCCAGCTGGCGGAGCCCGTGGTGGAGTTCAGTCCGTTGAGGGAGACGTTGATCTGATTGACCCCCGTACCGCCATAGGTGAAGTTATCCGAGCGTGCGTCGCCCCATTCCGTAAAGCTGCCGTTGCTGCTAAAGGCTTTTTGAAGACCGTCATAGATGGCTGCATTTCCCAGCGCCGCATCGTCGGGGGTTTTCCAGAATAATGCACTGGAGAGGTCGGAGATGGGCTGCTGGTTCAGCTGTTTGTTGCACCCTGCCAGGGCAACCAGGACAGCCGCGCATATGATAGAACTGATCGATTTTTTCATGGTAATGCGTTAAAAGTTTATGTTGATACCTGCGCCTATTTCTCTTTTCGAGGGATAGCGCCCGTTGTCCAGACCCGGCGTAAGAGCGCTTCCCAGGGATATTTCAGGGTCGTACCATGAGTAATTGGTCCAGGTGAGCAGGTTGTTCCCATATACAAAGACAGACAACGCTTTCAGCTTGAGGGCAGAAAGGGTCTTTGCGGGTAGCGTGTAGTTAAGCCGCGCGTTGCGAAACCGGATGTAGGAAGCGTCTTCTATATACATGCTGCTGCCGTCCCTGCCGTTGTCCACCGCGAGCTTTTTGGCTACGGGATATCTGGTGACATCGCCCTGGTGCCACCATGCGCCCAGGATATAGGCCGGTTCCGGCGTAACGTTGGTAGTGGCGTTGGAATTCAGGTCCAGGCGGGCCTGGTTAAATATCTTCCCACCCCAGCTGACATAGAAAGAGAAGGAAAGGCTGAACTGTTTATAGGTGATGAAGTTGCTGATACCCGCGATCCATTTCGGCTGTGCATTTCCGAGTATGACCCTGTCATTGTCGTCGATGACGCCGTCCTTATTTGTGTTCTGCCAGATCATATCGCCGCCTTTCAGCACACTGCCGTTGGTGGACAGCTGCTTCACCTCTCCCGTGTAAGCCTTGCCCTGGAAATTATATCCCTGGAAAGCACCTGAATTGTCAAAGACGGGTGTCAACTGCTGCCAGTCCGGGGTATAGGCGTTGGATTGATCATAAGCGTATACGCCCAGCGCCTTATATCCGTAGAAGTCGCCCAGCCTTCCGCCTTCGCTGACCTTCCAGACCTGGGTGCCCGAGCCGCTGGGCAGCAGGGTTGTGCCGCCATATAGTTTTTTGACCGTATTGTTATTGAAGGCCATATTGTAGGTGATATTCCATTGCACGTCCTTGTTACGGATGGGGTACCCGCTGATAAAGAATTCGAAGCCCCTGTTCTGTATATTTCCCACGTTGACCTTGACGTCGTTAAAACCCGTGTTGGAGGGAAGGGGAGCGCTGTACAGTAGCTTGCTTGTTTGTTTATTGTAATAATCGGCTGTGATGGACAGACGGTTGTTCAACAGGGTAAGGTCCGTTCCGATGTCCAGCTGTGTCGTGGATTCCCAGCTCAGCTTGTTGTTGCCAAAAGTGCTGTTGGTGGCTACGCCCGACAGGCCATCGTAATAGTTCGTACCGAACGTATAGGTGAGGATGGATTCATAGGGGCCTATCTGGTCATTGCCTGTAACACCGTAGCTGGCCCGGAGCTTGCCGTCCACGAGGTATTTGCTTGCCCAGTCCATAAAGTGCTCGTCTGAAAAGCGCCATCCCACAGAGGCGGAAGGAAAGTAGCCCCAGCGGTTGTCCCGGCCAAACCGGGAGGAGGCATCGGCCCGGAAATTACTGTTGATCAGGTACCTCCCTTTGTAGGAATAACCCAGCCTGGCAAAGACCGAATTCGAAAAATATTGTTCTTCGTGCGTGGTGCCCGGCAATAGCACCTGTGCCGAGTTCAGGGTGAGCACCGATTCATTCAGCAGATTGGTCCCTGAATTCTTTGCGGTGTGGTCGAAGCCCTTGTCTGCGCTGACGCCCAGCACACCTGTCAGATGGTGGTCCGCGGCAATGGTCTTGTCATAGTTGAAGTAACCCTGCACCTGCCAGTAGGTCTCCAGCTCCTTGTTGTCCGTCAGGCTGTTGTTCGCCGGTGTGGCCGTGCTCACCAGCTTGGGGCTAAAGTTGATGTTATGGGTATAGGTGGCCCTTACGTTGGCATCCACTGTAAATTTCAGCTCCTTGAGGATGTTGTAGGCGGCATAGTTATAGATGCTGCCGTCAAGGGTGCTATAGTTATTCTTATCCAGCAGCACTTCGGCGAGCGGATTTCTTCTGCCTCCTATGACGCCTGCAAGGGTGCCGTCCTGCCAGTATACGCGGAAGTTAGGCGGGCGTTGTATCGCCTGTCCCAGCGTATTGCCTTCATTGATCCGGTTCTCTTTTTCATAGTAAGCCTGGATGCGGCTGCCAAAGCTCCATTTCTCGCTGGGTGTAAAGTCGATGTTGAACCGGCCTCTGACCGTCTTTGCCCAGCTGTTGAGGATGATGCCCTGGTCGTCCAGGTAGCCCAGGCTGGAATAGTAGTTGAGCCCTTTGGCGGCGCCGCTGACGCTGAGGTCCACCTGGTTCCTTTTTGCCGTGCGTGTCAGCAGGTCCTGGTAATCGTTGTCCGCATTGTAGCCTGGGTTGAGCGAATCGGCGGGCGGCGGATTGGTGCCGCTGGAGCTCCTTTTCAGATCCAGGAGCCTTCTTTCGGCAGCATTGGCCTGAGGGACCTTGTGTGCGAGGGAGCCGAAGCTGTTCAGGTATTGCAAACCTATCAATGGCTTGCCTTCCTTGCCTTTTTTTGTCGTGATGATGATGACCCCGTTGGCTGAGCGGGCGCCGTAGATAGTGGCGGAAGCTGCGTCCCTCAGCACTTCGATGGATTCGATGTCCGCGGGGTTGATGCCGTCTATATTTACGCCCTGCGCGCCATCCACGATGTACAGCGGGTTGGCACCTGCTTCAAGGGTGGCTGTGCCCCTGATGCGGACAGAGCTTTGAGCTCCGGGGCGTCCTGATTCCCTGGCGATCTGCAGGCCTGGTACTTGTCCCTGAAGGGCGTCCATTACGTTTAAAGGCTGGCGTTCCTTTATCTGGTCCTTGCCGACGGAGGATATGGCCCCGGTGACGTCCCTTTTTTTCTGGCTGCCGTACCCGACGACTACTACCTGGTCAAGACTGGCATTCCCCGAGCGAAGCGTGATATTGAGCTTCGTACGTCCGTTGAGCGCGATCTCCTGGGGCAGATAGCCTATATAGGAGAATATCAGCGTGACGTTGGGATTGGAGACCTTTAAGGAATAATGGCCTTTGTCATCCGTGGTGGTGCCTGAACTTACGCCTTTGATATTGACGCTTACGCCCTGCAAACCGGCACCCTCAGGGTCGGTGACGATGCCTTTGACAGATGAGCCGGGCTGGGCATAGGTCCCGGCCCCTAAAAGGATAAGGAAGATAAGTGAATAAAAATGACGGATGGGAGGGGAGAACTCCCTTGTGTTGCCTTTCATATGACAGTCAGTTTAGGATGAGCAATCTGAATTCGACGGCAAGTAAGAAACAAATCGAGCTGCCTTATTTCGTCAAATTGCCATTTTGCTCAGCTATTTTGACATATTTGGTCCTAACCCATCCTAAACATTGCTAAAAAATAATTTTTTTGTAATTGAAAATATTTATATTTGAAAATGATTACGTATTCATGGAGAATAAATCAAAAATAAAAAAGAACTATACTTCCGAGGATGTTGCGGCCATCGCGGGCGTTTCCCAATCCACGGTCTCCCGGGTCTTTGCCGGCAATACCAATGTGTCGGAGAAGAAGAGGAAGAAGATCCTGGCTGCCGCGGCCAAGCTGGACTATAAGCCCAATGCCCATGCCAGGAGCCTGATCACCCGCAAATCCATGATGGTCGGTATTATCATGCGTAATATCCGTAACCCCTTTTATTCCGCGGTCCTGGAAATATTCCATAACAGATTGACGGCTAAAGGCTATCACCTTATTTTTATCAATTCGGTGAACGAGGAGATTCAGGAGAGCGAGATCACCCAGCTGTTGGAATACAATGTCGAGGGCGTCATCATCACCGACGCTTTGCTGTCGTCTTCCGCCAGTCAGAGCTTAAAGAGTTACGGCATTTCGGTGGTGTTGTTCAACAGGTATACGGAGCAGCTGGAAAGCAGCGCCGTCTTTTGCGACAATTACCTGGCAGCAAAGCAGATAGCGACTTACCTGGTGGAGATGGGACATAAGTCTTTTGCTTTTATCTCAGGGCCTTCGGATACTTCCACCACCATCGACAGGCTAAAAGGTTTTAAGGAAGTCCTGGATGAGAGGAAGATAAAGGACCTGACCATCGAGCCGGGGAATTATACGTATGAAAGCGGTTTCAGGGCGGCGCAGGAGCTGGTGACAAAGAACAAGAACATCGACTGCATATTTTGCGGAAATGATATCATTGCCCTGGGCGTCATGGATGCCATCCGGGTGGTTGGACTGAAGATACCGGAGGATATATCCGTGGTGGGATTTGACAATATCCGTATGTCGGAATGGCCATCCTATGCTCTTACTACCTGGGAACAACCCCTGGAGGAGATGACGACGAGCACCGTGGAATTGCTGTTAAAGGAGATAAATGAAAAGGATACCACCCCGCAGGTGGTGATGATGAAGGGGCACCTGGTCATACGGAACACGGTACGGTCAAGGAAGTGATTTTTTTTGAGTTGTATTTTTTTGCATACGTATTCATTTTGATTAAGGCTCTGAGCAAGAGTAAATAGAAAGGAAAAGAACGATTGTTTGATCCATCCAGGTTAAGGCGATAAGTAAAGACGATTGTAAGCTGCCTTGATTGCTATTGGCAAGGAGTGTAAACTATTTTTTCACCCAATAACTATCAGTTTTATGAGAATTGCTGCATTTTTTCGGTACTTTTTCTCACTGCTGCTATGCTGCTGCATCCTGCCGGCAGTAAGGGCAAACACGATCTCATTCGTGCTTTCCGGAACTATTGTAAACGAACGGAGCGAACCCATGCCGGGGGCGAACATCAAGGTTATTGGATCTTCTAATAAGGCAGCCACCGCGGATGTATATGGGAAGTTCCTGCTGGAAGTGGATAACGAGAGCGACTCCATCCTTGTCACTTTTGTAGGCTACAAGCCCTTGCGGCAGCGGGTAAGTAACCTGGGCGGAAGAAAGAATGTCATCATCAAACTGGAGCCGGACCACGAAGGGCAGAAACTGAATGAGACTGTGGTCGTCGGTTTCGGATCGCAGAAAAAGAATTCCGTGACAGGGGCGATCGCAACGGTGAAGGTAAGCGATCTGCAGCAGGTGGCTACGCCCTCGCTGTCCAATGCCATCGGCGGCAGGCTGCCGGGTGTTATCACGCGGCAGACATCGGGTGAGCCCGGCTATGATGCAGCCAATGTATTTATAAGAGGCCTGGGAACATTTACGGGCAGCCAGAGCCCGCTGATCCTTGTGGACGGGGTGGAAAGGGATATGAACCAGCTGAATGTCCAGGAAGTAGAAAGTTTTTCCATATTGAAGGATGCCTCCGCCACGGCCGTTTATGGTATCAGGGGCGCCAATGGGGTGATACTGATCAACACCAAACGGGGTAAGGAAGGCAAGCCGCAGGTGAGCTTCCGTACCGAGAATGCCCAGTTGTCTCCTTTACGTCTCCCGAAATTTATCAACAGTTATGAGTATGCGACGCTTTCCAACGAGGCAATGGCCCGTGGCGGCGCGCCGCAGCCTTTCTATACGCCTGAGCAGGTGGAAGGATACAGGACCCATTCAGACCCTTATCTCTATCCCGACGTAGACTGGGTGAACGTGGTGCTGAGAAAGCATACTTTCCAGACCATCAACAACCTGAGCATGACAGGCGGCAACGAGACATTCAAGTACTATACCAATGTAGGTTACACTGTACAGCAGGGTCTTTACAATGAAGACAAGACCGTACCGTATCCTACCAACACCAGCTATAAGCGTTATAATTTCAGGAGCAATGTGGACGTCAATCTCAGCAAGAGCCTCTCCATGTCGCTGAACCTGGGTGGTATCACCTCCAACGGGAACTACCCGGGCAACGGGGCCTTCCTCATTATGGAGTCCATCAACCTCACACCCAACAATGCATATCCTGTGCGGAACCCCAACGGCTCCATCCCCGGGTCAGGTACCTTCCTTGGGATGAGCCCTTTTTCGAAGACAACACAGTCGGGATATACAAAAGAATTCAGGAGCACTATACAAAGCTCTCTGGGAACCAAGTGGGACCTTTCTTCCATCGTTACAAAGGGACTGTATCTGAAAGGGCTCTTTGCCTACGACTTTTACGATGTGCAGGGCAACGGCAGACCCAAACAGCCGCAGACCTATCAATATCTTGGAAAGGATGTCAATGGCGTGGACCAGTATAAGCTGATATTAACAGAAACTCCTCTTGGTTATACGAAGTATAATGTCAGCAACAGGGCTTATTACCTGGAAGCTTCGGTGAACTATGACCGGACTTTCGGCAAGCATACGGTGAACGGATTATTGCTGGGCAATAGAAGGGAGTATGTGGATCTTACAGGGGCGGGCTCCATCGATAACATTCCGTTCAGGAGACAGGGCCTGGCCGGGAGGGTAACCTATGATTATGCGACGCGCTATCTGTTCCAGTTCGATATGGGCTACAATGGCAGCGAGAACTTCCCTCCGGGCAAGCGATATGGCTTTTTCCCCTCGGTGTCTTTGGGATGGGTGCCATCCAAGGAGGCATTCTGGAATGTGAATGTCATCAATTACCTAAAGATCAGGGGTTCTTATGGCAAGTCCGGTAATGATCAGATAGGCGGCGCAAGATTCCTTTATCAGACCACTATCAACAAGACTGCTGCGAACTATCTTTTTGGTCAAAGCCAGACCACCGTTACTCCGAATGGTTTTTCCGAAGCGAGGATCGGGAACAGCGATCTTTCCTGGGAGGTGTCCGAGAAAGGCAATATCGGTGTAGATATGGAACTTTTTAATGGCCGGGTGACATTGACCGTGGATGCCTTCCGGGAGCACCGGACGGGTATTCTTCTGCAACTGCAGCAGATACCTATTTCTACCGGCTATCCCAGCGATATCATTCCCTATGCCAACCTGGGCGCCGTGAATAACCATGGTATCGAGGGCAATATCGAGGTGCGCAACAGGACGAGGGGCGGCTTTTATTACTCCTTCCAGGGTAATTTCACTTTTGCACGGAACAAGATAGTCGAAGACAATTCTCCGCTGAAACCTTTTGCTTATCAGAATTCGAGAGGGCAGTCCATCGGTCGTATGCTTGGTTATGTTGCGGAAGGGTTGTATAAGGACCAGGCGGATGTGGACAAGGGGCCTGACCAGAGCTATCTTCAGTCGGTGATCCGTCCGGGGGATATCAGATACAAGGACCTGAACGGAGACGGGAAGATCAATGCGGATGACCGGACCTATATCGGGCTTTCCCGCACACCGGAGATCATGTTTGGTTTTGGCGGTACGGTGGCGTATAAGGGTGTCGATCTCAGCATCTTTTTTACAGGAGCCGCACACACACAAATGTATATGAGCGGCCGGAGCACCTGGGCATTTGCCGACGGGGTAGGCGTATATAATGTGACCAGGGAGTATTTTGACAATCGCTGGGTACCGGGCGCGGCGGATAATTCCAAGGCGGAATACCCCGGCATCCTGAATGTAAAGTCCACCAACAATTTTGTCCCCAGTACGCTGTGGTTGAAGAACGGCAATTATCTGCGGATCAAATCGGCGGAGATCGGATATAATTTCCCCAGGAGCCTGACACAGAAGGTAAAGATCAGCAATTTCCGTCTGTTTATCAACGGCGCCAACCTTGGTCTCTGGGACCATATCAGGATCGTGAATCCGGAGGACGATGGGCCGAACGAGAATTATCCTTTACAGCGCAGCATCAATTTCGGCGCGCAAGTGACATTTTAAAACAATAAAATCATTATAACGTGAACTCCATTATAAAAATATCCTTTGGCGTCCTGTTGCTGTCCATGGCAACGGCATGTAAAAAAGATTACCTGGACAAGGCGCCCGACGACGATCTGACCCTGCAGAAGGTGTTTGCCAACAGGGATTATGCCATGAGTTTTCTTAGCAATATCTATGCTTCAGAGCCTGTGGAGCGCCGCATGGTGGATAATGACCCCAATGGGAATCCCTTTG
>DASZVM010000448.1:0-4864 GCA_035547295.1 Puia sp.
TGCGCTTTATAAGTTCTCGCCTGACCTGTCGGATAATTTCGCCGCTATTTTTACGGACAAGAGCAGCGGTAATACGGAGTCGATCTATATCGAGGATTTCAAGGCAGGCGCGGGCAAGACGCATGCATTTACCACGAATGACCAGCCTTATTCTTTTTCGGATGAAGGCGGTGATGCGGGTAGGATCAACCCTTCGCTGAACCTGGTAGAGTCTTTTGAGAAGCTGGATAATACCTATGCACCCATCCCTACAACGGACGGGGGCGGCAATCCTATTTATTATGATAATCCGACGGATATTTTTGCGGGAAGGGATGCCCGTCTGGCGGGTACGGTCTTGTTGCCCGGCAGCCGATTTAAAGCGCAGCAGGTGGATATCTGGGCCGGCTATCAACTGGCGAACGGCACTATCGTCACCAGCGATGAGGCAGGGCATCTTCAGACTTTACCGGGTGGGAGCGCACCGGTGCAGGTGGTTGGAAAGGATGGTCCTGTCAACGGTCTGGAACTAAGAACGCAAACCGGGTTTTATATCCGCAAATGGCTCGATCCTACGGTAGGTTCCGGCAGAAGAGGCCGCGGCAGCGACGTGCCGTTTATCCGGTATCGTTACGCAGAGATCCTGTTGAATGCGGCGGAAGCGGCCTTTGAGCTGGGACAGACTACGGAATCGGCCGGGTATATGAACCAGGTAAGGGCGCGTGCGGGATTGACCATCCCATTGACGCCGGGACAGATCACATTTGACCGTATCGTGCATGAAAGAAGGGTGGAGCTGGCTTTCGAGGGTCATATCCTGTTTGATATGAAACGCTGGAGGATCGCGACGAACGTCTGGGATGGCCAGGTAATGAGCAAGGCAGATCTGCTTAGCAATATAGGAACGGCAAAGAAGCGCAATACGCAGCCCTGGGGTTTATGGCCTTACAAGATCTATGATCCGGGCCATCCGAATGACGGGAAATGGATCTTCAAGGAGACGTTGCCGTCGGCGGTTACCGGTTTCGACCTTTTCCGTCTGGGAAATTATTATTCGGCCATCAACGACAATATCCTGGCGGCCAATCCGAAGCTTGTCAGACAACCCAATCAGTAAGCTAATTCTAAATCGCTTGTTATGAGAATCAAGTCATTGTATATATTGTTCATCGTGGCGTCCCTTGCCGGCCCTTCCTGTAAGAAAGATAATTACAAAGAGCCTGCGGCCCAGCTTTCGGGGTCGATACAGTACAAGGGTGAAAATATCGGGGTAGAACGGAACCAGGTACCTTTCCAGATATATCAGTATGGGTTTGGCAAGGTGGGGCCGATCAGCGGCACTTTTGAGCAGGATGGCACGTATGGTTCCCTTCTTTTTAACGGCAACTATAAATTCCTCATCCCTTCCGGACAGGGGCCTTTTATCTGGAAGGAGTTGGCACCCGGTGTGCCGGACAGCATTTCCGTCACTATGAATGGAAGTCAGACCCTGAACATCGAGGTTACGCCGTACTATATGATCCGTAATCCGCAGGTGACCGGGAGTGGGGGAAAGGTCACAGCGGCCTTCAAGGCAGAGAAGATCATTACCGATGCGAATGCCAAGGATATCGAGCGGGTGAGCCTTTATATCAACGCGGGTCAATTCGTAGGACAGGACAATATAGCCGTAACCAACCTGGCGGGCGCCGACATCGTCGATCCCAACAATATCAGCCTGCAAGTAACGGTGCCTTCGATAACGCCTGCGCAGAACTATGTATATGCGCGTGTGGGTCTGAAGATCGCGGGGGTGGAGGATATGATCTTTTCACCTGTTGTGAAGGTGCAGTATTGATGAAAATGCTGTTAAAAAGAGGTCATCTGTTATGAAAATGGCGGATGACCTTATAATTTTAGTTTATGAAAGGATTGGATCTCATTGTCTTTTGTTTTTTATCCGTGCCATGCATATCGATGGCCCAGGAGCCTGTGGCGGAATTCGTACAGGGGCCTCCGGCAGGTGCGATGAATAGTTTTTATACGGGCAACAAGGCGCCGTTGTTGAAAGAATCGTTCGAGAAACTGCCGGTGACGGCCTTTCGGCCGGAAGGATGGTTGAAGAAGCAGCTGGAGCTGCAGCGGGACGGGCTTACGGGACATCTTGGAGAGATCAGCGTCTGGTTGTCGAAGAAAGACAATGCCTGGCTTGCGAAAGACGGCAAGGGAAAGTATGGATGGGAGGAATTGCCGTACTGGCTGAAGGGGTATGCCAATATAGGATATATGCTCCGGGATACGGCAATGATCTGGGAGTCCCTCTTCTGGATCAATCATGTGCTGGCGGGTCAGCGAAAGAACGGGGATTTTGGGCCTTCCGTGGAGAAGAAGGGGAACCGGGACCTATGGACGAATATGCCCATGTTATGGTGTCTTCAATCTTATTATGAGTATTCTCATGATCCCCGTGTGCTGAAGTTCATGAGCCGGTACTTTAAATGGGAATTATCGATACCGGATGAAAAGTTCCTCGAGGATTATTGGGAGAACAGCCGGGGCGGGGACAATATGTTAAGCGTGTATTGGCTGTACAATCGTACGGGTGAGCCCTGGCTGCTGGACCTGGCTACAAAGATCGATCGTAATACGGCGAACTGGCGGCAGAAGGATAATCTTCCCAACTGGCACAATGTGAATATCGCCCAGTGTTTCAGGGAACCTGCGACCTATTATCTGCAGAGCCATCTGGTGGAGGACAAGGAGGCTACCTATAATGATTTTGCATTGGTACGGAATATCTATGGGCAGGTGCCCGGCGGCATGTTTGGCTCCGATGAGAATGCACGCAAGGGATATGACGATCCACGGCAGGCGGTGGAGACCTGCGGGATGGTGGAGCAGATGACCTCGGATCAGTGGCTGTTGCGGATGACGGGGGACACGAAGTGGGCGGAGAATTGCGAAGATGTAGCCTTTAATACTTTCCCGGCTGCTTTTATGCCGGACTACAAGAGTCTACGTTACCTTACTGCTCCCAATATGGTGGTAAGCGACAGCAGGAACCATGCGCCGGGTATTGCCAATGAGGGGCCGTTCCTGATGATGAACCCATTCAGCAGCCGGTGCTGTCAGCACAACCATGCGGCGGGATGGGTATATTATGCGGAGAATGCCTGGATGGCAACGCCGGACAATGGTCTGGCTGTTCAATTATATACGGCGGGGGTCGTAACGGCCAGGGTTGGAAAGGGGCAGAAGGTATCCATAGCGGCGGATACGCACTATCCTTTTGAAGAGAAGGTGGTAATGACCGTCAGGGCGACGGGTAAAGTGTCATTCCCTTTGTATCTGCGGGTGCCGGAATGGTGTAAAGGATTTAAAGTGACTGTAAACGGCAGGGAGATGATGTCTACGGGTTCGGGAAGCTATGTAAAGCTGAGCGGAACCTGGAAGGATGGAGATAAGATCGAGGTGGAGCTGCCGATGGAGCTTCGTCTGTGGAAATGGGAAAGGAATAAGAACAGTGTCAGCGTGAATTATGGTCCACTGGGGTTCTCGTTAAAGATCGATGAGCGATACGAGCAGCGGAGCAGTAAGGAAACGGCTCAGGGAGATGCGCGCTGGCAGGAACATGCGGATGCGGACAAGTGGCCTTCGTATGAGATATTCCCGGCTTCGGACTGGAATTATGGGTTGGCGTTGGATAGTGGGATGAATTCCTTTGTGGTAAAGAAAAAGGACTGGCCGGCGGACGATAACCCATTTACGGATGCGGCTGCTCCTATTGTGATACAGGCGAAGGGCAGGCAGATACCGGAGTGGAAGGTGGATCAGTATGGGTTGTGCGGGATATTGCCGGAGAGTCCTGTGCATACGGATGCGCCTATCGTGGAGCTTACGCTTGTGCCGATGGGTGGGGCGCGGTTGAGGATATCCGCTTTTCCCGTGGTAGAGGCGGCCGGAGGGGACCCGGTGGGGCGCGGCTTGTCCGGTGAGGGAGCTATGGGCGGCGAGGGGACGTTTACCAATCCGTTGCTGCCGTCGGGTCCTGATCCGTATAGTTTTTATAAGGATGGATATTATTATTATACGCATACGATGGGCAGCAGGCTGGACCTCTGGAAGACGAAGGATATCACCGACCTGCGGCATGCCGAGCGTAAAACTATTTATACTCCTCCTCCGGGTACGGCTTATTCCCGGGACCTGTGGGCGCCGGAGATCATTTTTCTGGATGGGAAGTGGTATGCCTATTATGCTGCTGACGGTGGGAACAACAGGGGCCACCGGATCTATGTGCTGGAAAATGACTCACCCGATCCTATGACGGGGGAGTGGGTCTTTAAGGGCAAGATCACGGATGCCACGGACAAATGGGCCATCGATGCGGATGTGTTCCGGTACAAAGGGCAGCTGTATATGGTATGGTCGGGATGGGAGGGCGATGTGAACGGCGAGCAGGATATCTATATTGCGCGGATGAAGGACCCGCTGACGATAGAAGGTCCCCGTGTAAAGATCGGCAGTCCCGAATATGGCTGGGAAAAGATAGGGGATCTCAAGAATCCCAAGGACGACCCTCCTCATATCAATGTCAATGAGGGGCCGCAGGGACTGATACATGGCGATGACCTGTTCGTTATCTACTCGGCCAGCGCCTGCTGGACGGACAACTATGCGTTGGGCATGCTGCGTTATACGGGCAAGGGTGATGTGCTGGACCCCAAGGCGTGGAAGAAGTCGGAAAGTCCTGTGTTTGCGCAGTCGCCGGCCAATAAGGTGTATGCTACGGGGCACAATTCCTTTTTTCTTTCACCGGACGGCAAGGAAAATTGGATATTGTATCATGCGAATGGACGGCCCGGGCAGGGTTGTGGAAATACACGGGCTCCCAGGGCGCAGCAAT
>DASZVM010000449.1:0-3742 GCA_035547295.1 Puia sp.
CCGAAATACATGTATGGCTTTAATATCAATGTCGGGTACAAAGGACTTACCCTGAGCTCCTTCTTCCAGGGCGTACAGGGCGGTTATATCTATCCTTCATTGAACTTCGCCTGGCCTTTCAACAATGGGGCAGGGGTGACCAAACAATGGATCAACGATTCCTGGACACCGGCGAATACAAAAGCATCCCTTCCGATTTTGACCACTGCCACGGGAGCGACGGAGAACTACCAGCCGTCCACCTTCTGGTTGAAGAGCGCTTCCTATCTGCGGATGAAGGATATACAGCTGCGATACGAGCTGCCGTCAAAGATCACGTCGAAGCTCATCGTCCATAAAGTGGCCGTCTTTGTCAACGCCAACAATCTGCTGACGATTGCAAGCTATAAGGACTTCGATCCTGAGAAGAATACGACTAATGACAACCTGTACGAGTATCCCTCAGTGAAAACATTCAGCTGCGGTCTTAACGTCACTTTTTAATCAAATTTCAATTCCAAAGAATGAATAAGATATTGATAGCTTGTGTGTGCGCCATTCTGGCAGCAGGCTGTTCCAAGCACGTGCTGGATACGCAGCCCAATGGTAGCTATACCGGATCCACCTATTGGACGTCCGACAAGAATGCGATGGCCGCCCTCTCCGGCTGCTACCAGGCCCTTACCTTTAACGGTCTCTTCGGATATGCCACTCCCCTATGGGAAGAGACTGCCACCCCCAACGCTTACGACTACGGCAATTCCGATGGCTTTTCAACGATTGCCCTTGGTACCCATACCGCGACAAACGCCTCTACGGGCAACATCGTCACCGGTATCATCAGCAGCCGCTGGACCGATGCTTTTGGCGGCATCGGCCGTTGCAACACTTTTCTGGCCAACGTGGACAATGTCCCTGTGCTGGATACCGCCCTCAGGGCAAGGATGAAAGGGGAAGCAAAGTTCCTGCGGGCCCTGTTCTATATGATGCTTGAGACCTATTACGGCGATGTACCGCTGATACTGGATGAGCCGGACCTGGCCACACAAGGTAAGCTGTCGAGGACACCCCGCGCGGAAGTGGTACAGCAGATATTAAAAGACCTCAACGACGCCGCGTCCGTACTCCCCCTGAAATATACAGGCAGCGATATCGGGAGGGCTACAAAGGGGGCGGCCCTGGGTCTGATCGCCCGCGTGCTCCTGTTTGAAGCAAGCCCTTTGAATAATGCCGGTAACGATCCCGCAAAATGGTCCCAGGCCGCGGCTGCCGCCCGGGCCGTGATGGACCTCAGCGGATCCGGATATGGATTGTTCTCCAATTACCGCAACCTCTTTCTGCCTGCGAACGAGAACAAGGAAGAGACCGTGTTCGACGTACAGTATTCCATCACCTCTCCCGGACTGGGTAACTCCTTTGATCTCATAGACAGGAGCTATAACACAAACGCCCCCCTGCGCGATCTGGCGGATGCCTATCAATGTACCGACGGTCTGCCCATCAGCCAATCACCCCTTTATGACCCCGCCAATCCCTACAGGAACCGTGATCCCCGTCTTTCCATGACCATCGTATACCCGGGAGCAAAGTACCTGGGAGCTGTCACTACAGCGACCTCTCCCTTTCAGTTCACCGGCTATGGCGTTAAAAAGTACAGCATCTACGACTCTGTCGCCAATTCCAACCTGATCAACCAGGCAGGTAAGTCGGAGACCAATTATATGGTGATCCGTTATGCGGACATACTGCTGATGTACGCAGAGGCGCAGAACGAAGCCGTCGGTCCCGATGCCGGCGTATACGATGCGGTAAAGCAGGTGCGTGTAAGAGCCGGTATGCCTGAACTGCCGGCGGGCCTGACCCAGACGCAGATGCGGAACGCCATCCGTCTCGAGCGGAGGATCGAATTCGCCTGCGAAGGCTTTTATTATACGGACATAAGAAGATGGAAGACCGCGGAACAGGTGATGAATGCGACCATTTACAACTCGCAGGACCAGCCCATCGTCAAAAGGTCGTTTGATGCCAACCGCGACTATTGGTGGCCCGTCCCCCAGACACAACGCGACCTGGATGCCAATCTTTCTCAAAACCCCAACTATTAAGATCATGAAACCGAAGCTTCACGAACTCCTCATCGCTATAACCCTCATCGCTGCCGTATCCTGCAAAAAGGCCGGCAATAAAGAGACCGGAAAATTCCTGACCACCAATCTTCCGGAGACGGTGACGACAGGTGACCAATATATACTTTGCACCGAGCAATCCCAGAACAGGGTATCCATCATCGATATCACGAACAATACTTTTTTCTGGAACTGGAAGGCCGGGGTCAATAACAATATCCCCGCCGCCGATGCCGGTTGGTTCGACCTGCCTTCGGAAGCCAAACGGGTATACAATGGACTCTATATCCTGATGACCTCTTCGGACGGAGGGGTGGCGTTGATCCGGCAGAGCAGCAAAAAGGCCGTTGTCTATGCAAAAGGCATCGGTAACATGCATTGCGCGGAATTATTACCGGACGGCAATATAGTGGCCGTATCCAGCGACAGCAATTATATCATGATCTTCAGGGCTGACACGGTACACCTGCCCGGTACGATCAAATGGAAGATAAAATTCGGGGATACCGGGCCCCATAATGTCGTGTGGGACAAGACGCGTAACAAGCTCTGGGCAGCCGGTCAGCATTGGCTTTATTCCTTTACCTATAATTATGACTGTCATAATCCCAGCCTTTCAAAGGCGGACAGCGTGAGCCTGGATTCCGTTGCGGCCGCCAATGCGCACGACCTCTTCCCGATGTACGGGTCTACGGACTCGCTCTGGCTTACGACAGGAGGGAAGGTCTGGAAATTCAGCGCCGCCAATATCCATACGAAGTTCAAGCTGGTAGCTACCATTACGGGCGTAAAAAGCATCAGCTCAGGACCGGCCGGCTACCCCACCATCTATATGCAGGCCATCAGCGACGCCATGTGGTGGAACGACACCGTGAAAAACCTTGCCAACGGATTACCCGTATTCCAGATGACAGGCCTCGAGATCTACAAGGCCAGGTGGAAGATCACCGATGATAACACTTTTAGCTATCCCGCAGGAGATACATTGAAAGTGTGTCTATAAAAATACTTAATTTGTCCCCATGAAGACGTATATAAGAATACTCGTTTTGCTGGCGGCGGTCATGCCGCTGACGGCCGCTGCCCAGCAACGTATCCTACTGGCCGAACAGGCCGGACAACGTATAGCTATTGCCGATGTCGCCTCAGGCAGCATCATCTGGGAATGGAAACCTTCCGCTTCGAATGTGGACAGCATTTACTGGAAATGGTTTTCCAACCCCAGTGACTGTAAAGCTGTTTACGGAGGGAAATATATTTTAATGAATGCCTCCGGCGGCGGGGTGGCCCTTATCCGTATAGCAGACAAAAAAACCATGTTCTACGCTTATGCGGGCGGCAACCCTCACTCCGCGGAGATCCTCCCGGATGGAAATATCGTCGTTGCTTCCAGCACGGGCAATTATCTCACCGTATTCAGGACCGACACTTCGGCGACGGCAGGCGTCCCCTATAGCAGCAGGACCTATATCAATTTTGGGCACAATGTAGTCTGGGACAGAAAAAGACAATTGCTGTGGAGCGCCGACAGACACCAGCTAAAGACCTTTCGTTATAACTTCGACCACACCCATCCCGGCCTGTCGCTTATCGATTCCATGCCCTTGCCGGGGCAGCAGTCACATGACCTTTTCCCC
>DASZVM010000450.1:0-2022 GCA_035547295.1 Puia sp.
CGATGCGGACAGGCTGCTGAAGATCACCGGCGAGCTGCTGAACATGTCGCAGGTGGAGACGGGGAAGATCCAGCTGAAGCTGCAGGCTGCCGACCCTGTGGCCATCGTCAACCAGGCCATCCAGGCCGTCCAGCTCCAGGCGCAGCAAAAGCATGTGCGCATCCATACCGCCATTGCGCAGGGGCTGCCCATGATACAGGCTGACGTAGAGAAGACCTCCTGGGTGCTGATCAACTTCCTTACTAACGCTATCAAGTATTCACCGGAAGAGTCCGGCGTGGAGGTGACTGCCGTCAGTAAAGAGGGCAAGGTGGCATTCCTGGTAAAGGATCATGGCAACGGCATTGAAGAGAAGTATCTTCCCAGGATCTTCGACAGATATTTTAAAGTTCCCGGCTCTCATGATCACAACGGCACTGGCCTGGGTCTCTCCATCTCAAAAGAATTTATCGAAGCCCAGGGCGGGAGCATCTGGGTCGACAGCCATCTGGGTGAAGGCAGTCAGTTCGGGTTTGCTTTTACACCTGCCTGAGGTGCCGTCCCCGGGCGTGATAAGCGTCAAAAAAACAGATAAAACCCTGCTTTTTGACGGCAGCGAAGGCCGGAAAAAGACGCTGAAAATTTTCCGAAAAATATTTACGAAGTTAACTACATCATTAATAAGTGTTTATACCTAGGTTTTGGACCAATTTGGTAAAAATGACCGCAGAAGATTTTTGTCTGTGAACAGGAAAAGTACTACCTTTCTGTTCTAATAGGATAAGGTTTAATGGTTATGGTATTTGATTAGTGCATCCCCCGCTAACACGGGGGATTTTTCATGTCCGGCTTTGCCCTTAAGGGCTATCTCCCCCAATGCACCCTGATTTGTTGTCTGCCTGCCGGCGGAAAGTTTTTATTATTCAGGTTAAAAAACTTAAATTTATAGTCTTCCCTCCGGCATCCTGATTAGCGGCGCTTTATAACGAACCGGTAGGTTCGTCGGCCGAAGGCCAATAATTAGAGGTTTGGCGCAATTGGGCTAAATTTCCCAAAGGCCGATTGCGCGCAATATTTTGGATAATAATTTCCAAATGAATGCCTGATGCAAAAAACGAATAACAGTCTCAGTATCCTGACTGTAGAAGATAATCCGAGTGATCTTTTCCTGGTGGAGCGCATGCTACGGTCATCGCGTCTTGACATTGGCAAGCTATATTCTACGGACAGGATCAAGCGAGCCTGTGAGATATTGCAATCGGAGGAGATCAATCTCGTGCTGCTGGACCTCACGCTTCCGGATAGTTTTGGCATCAATTCCTTTATTCAGCTGAAGCATGCGGTACAGAAGATACCGGTGATCATTCTCACGGGGCTTGCCGACACCTCGCTGGCGGTGGAAGCCATCAAGGAGGGGGCGCAGGATTACCTGGTGAAGGGGGAGTTTAGCGAAGGTCTGCTGAGCAAGTCGATACAGTATAGTCTGGAGCGCAAGCGTACGCTGGAAAACCTCCGGGAGAGCAACGAGCGGTTCAACACTGTGGTGAAGGCCACCAATGACGCCATCTGGGATTGGGACCTCAATACAAATGAGATGTTGCTGGTGGGGGATGCCTACAAGCAGCTGTTCGGCTATGATATTGCGGGCGCCATCAGTCCCCAGGATTTCTGGGAAAGCATCCTGCATCCGGAAGACAGATCGAGGGTCATCGATAAGCTGAAGGGGATTATCCGGGAGGCAAGGCAGACGAAGTGGGAAGATGAATACCGTTTGAAAAAAAGCAATGGAGAATATGCATATGTGCATGACCGTGGGTACATCATTTACTCCTCCGACCATCGCCCCCAGCGTGTCATCGGGGCTATACAGGACATTACGGCGCGCAAGCGATCTGAAGAGATCATCCGGACGTCCGAAGAGAAGTATAAGAAGATTTTCTACAAAAATCCTTATCCCACCTGGATATATGACCTGGACACACTCCATATCATGGAGGTCAACGACGCTGCCCTGGAAAAGTATGGATTCGACAAGAACGAGTT
>DASZVM010000451.1:0-6606 GCA_035547295.1 Puia sp.
CTAACTACCCGTGAAATAGCAGAAACGCTCAAGATCTCCCAAAAAACGGTGCAAAATCAACTAGGCACTGCCCTCAATGGTTTCCGCAGCCATGTGAGCCCCGTCATCCTGATGATCCTTTCCCCGTGGTTGTAAAAAAACTTTCCATGCATTTGGGAGATTTTTCAATTTTTGGGGCATAGGGGTATAAACCGTCCTTTTATGTTGTCTCCGAAGAAAAGAAGGAAGCTGATCAGGCTGATAGAAAAGTATCAGAAAGGCACAGCGACGCCGGAAGAGGCGGCGTTCGTGGAAGCGTACTATAAATATTTCGATCTGGATAACGCTTCGCAGCCATCCTTGCTATTCCCCCAGCGGCAGGAACAGGAGGACAGGCTTTTCGGGAATATACAGGCGCGTATACGTCAGCCTCCGGAGGCGCCGCCTGTTGTCCGGATGAGAAAATATACGCGTGTCGCTGCGGCTGTGCTGTTACTGGCGGCCGGGGGAGCGCTTGTCCGCTATATGAGCAAAAAAAGGCTTCCGGCAGCAACGTCTCCCGTAGTGGTCAGGAGCGACATTGCGCCCGGCGGCAACAAGGCCATCCTGACCCTTGGCAATGGATCCACCATTGTGCTGGACAGCGCATCTTCAGGATTTCTTACCCAGGAAGGCGGGGCAACAGTGGCAAAGACGGATGATGGTCAGCTGGTGTATCAAAAAGCCACAAGCTACAAGCTGCAAACTGCAAGTGAGCCCGATTATAATACACTCAGCACACCAAAAGGGGGGCAATACAGGATACAGTTGCCGGATGGTACGAGGGTCTGGCTGAACTCTGCATCGTCCATCCATTATCCCGTGGCTTTCACCGGCGACAGGCGGGAAGTAGATATCACAGGAGAAGCTTATTTCGAAGTAGCACAGGTATCGACTCGGGATGGGAGGCGGAAAATGCCATTCATCGTCCATACGGACAGACATACGGAGGTGGAAGTACTGGGGACCCATTTCAATATCATGGCGTACGCTGATGAGGACGTTGTCAGGGCTACGTTGCTGGAAGGCAAAGTAAAGGTGGCCAACCTCCACGATCGGGTGTTGCTGTCGCCGGGACAGCAGGCTGTGTTAGAGACCCCTTTATCTTCCATAAAAGTGAGCGTGGCAGATACGGATAAAGAGACGGCCTGGATATCGGGTTTCTTCCAGTTCGATCATACGGACCTTCCTGCCCTGATGCGGCAGTTGCAGCGGTGGTATGATGTGGAGCCGGTGTATCCTGTAAAAGACAATGGAAGGAGGTTCGGAGGCCGCATCAGCAGGAGCCTTTCTCTCCGGGAGATGCTTCATCTATTGGAGAGCAATGACATCCATTTTATCATAGAAGGAAAAAAGCTTATCGTTCAACAATAACCAAAACCCATCATTAAATATGAAAAAATAAACTGACAGATCACTTGCCATCGACTGTCCTGGTATAAAAAAACCATCCCGCGTGAGAGACGGGACGGTAGATTTTGTCCGGGACGACCCAACTATCGCGACGAAGCAATGAATTGACTTATTCATCCCAAACAGATCAAAACTATGCAATCGACTGCGTTTTGCAAAATCCTCCCTATTGCGGGGACGGAGATGCTTTTAACACGAAAACTCGCACGTGTTATGAAACTGAGTACTGCCTTACTGCTTGCCGGCTGTCTGCAGATCAGCGCCAGGGGACTTTCGCAGAAAGTGACCCTTACGGAGAGGAATGTACCTCTCACCCGGCTGTTCAATGAGATCTCCAGGCAGACGGGGGTCTCCATCATGTATGACGAAGCTTCTATTCAGAACCTGGGCTCTGTTACTGTACGGGTAAAGGGTGTTTCCCTCAGGGAGGCGCTGGAGCACTGTCTTGGCAACAGGCCGCTGGATTTCTACATCGAAGGGAATACTATCCTTATCAAAAAGAGGATGGGACCGGCATCAGCGGCGGCGGTCCCAACTGTTGTCCCATTGCCGCCTGACGTACATGGCCGTGTAGTGGATGAAAAAGGCGAGCCTGTTGCCGGGGTCACTATTTCCATCAAAGGCGGAAAACCCATCGGCACGACGAATGTCAATGGGGAATTCATGTTGAAAGGAGTGGACCCGCAGTCCACGTTGGTGTTCACCGGAGCCAATATTGAAACGCACGAGCTGAAGGTAAGCGGGAGGACGATGTTGTCAGTAAGCCTTATAACGAAGGTTGCGAAACAGGAGGATGTGGTGGTGACCGCGTATACCTCGGAAAAGAAAAAGGATATTACGGGAGCGGTGACCATCGTCAATGTCACGGAAATGAACAAGCAGCCTTCTGGTCTGGTGAGCAATCTGCTGCAGGGGCAGGCTTCCGGTGTAACGGTGATCTCATCCGGGCAGCCGGGTGCCGATCCGCAAATACGGATCAGGGGGATCAATACTTTTGGCAATAACGTACCCTTGTTTGTCATCGACGGCGTACCTACGCAGAACATTTCGGACCTGAATGCCAATGATGTTGCGTCCATACAGGTGCTGAAAGATGCGGGGGCCGCGTCCATCTATGGTTCACGCGCTTCCAATGGGGTAGTGATCATTACTACCCGGAAAGGGAAGGGGAAGGTCAATGTACATTACGATGCCTATTATGGTACGCAGCTGCCGAAGAGCGGCAATGTATTCAACCTGCTGAACCCACAGGGGTTGGCCGACCTGGAATGGAAGGCGTATGCCAATTCAGGCATCGCGCCCAACGATCCTTATTATGGCAATGGACCCACGCCCGTATTGCCCGACTATATCTATCCGGTGGGTGCCAGGGAAGGTTCGGACACGGTGAACCCTTCCCGGTACTATATCAACCCGAATTATACGGATATCAGCGACTACAATTCTTTTTACAGGATCACCAAGGCCAATAAGCAAGGAACGGACTGGTATCACGAGCTGTTCAAGCAGGCCCCGATGACCAGCCATAATATTTCTGTGGACGGCAGCAGCGAAAAGGGCAGCTATTTCTTTTCCCTGAATTATTTCAACCAGCGGGGCACGCTGATCAATACCTACTTGCAGCGTTATACGCTTCGCAGCAATGCGCAGTACAATGTATCCAAGCATATCCGGATAGGAGAGAACCTGGCCACTTCGATCTCGCATAATCCGAAGATCAACGACATGACGCAGAATAACCCTGTGTTCTTTACGGTACAGCTGGCGCCTATCATCCCTGTCTATGATATAAAAGGGAACTATGCGGGCGTGTATGGTACGCCTTACAATGGGATCAACCCCGTAGCTGCCCAGAGACGGAGTGCAAACAATAAGACGGTGGGCAACCGGCTTTTTGGGAATATGTATGCGGAGGCGGACTTCCTTCAATATTTTACCGTGCGGACCAGTTTTGGGGGTGATAATTATTCCGGTGCGACCAGCTTTTTTTCCTATCCCACCTATGAGAATGCGTCCAATCAGACTTTGAATTCCTATAACCAAAGCTCATATACGGGCTATAACTGGACCTGGACCAATACGCTTGCTTTCCACAAGGTCTTTGCAAAGCTGCACGACGTCAAAGTGCTGGTGGGTGCTGAAGCGTATAAGGCGAGGTCCGAGAACCTGGGTGCCAGCCGTCAGGGTTATTTCTCTTTCCTGCCTGACTTTATCACGCTCTCTGCCGGCTCGGGCGCTCAGTTTGTCAATGGCGGCAGGAGCATGGAAAACCTCAGCTCCCAATTTGGCAGGATCGACTATGCTTTTGATGGAAAATACCTGCTGAGCGCCACGCTCCGTTATGACGGGTCATCCAAGCTGGTGAATAACAACTATGGATGGTTCCCTGCCTTTAGCGCGGGCTGGCGTATCTCGCAGGAATCTTTTATGAAGGATATCCACTGGGTCTCCGATCTTAAGCTCAGGGGCAGCTGGGGCATTATGGGCAACCAGTTCAATGTGAATGCGGACAACGCCTTTTCTACGTTTATCCAGACCAATCCCGGGGCTGCTTATGATATCGGGAATACGAATAATACGTTGTCGCCGGGTTTCCAGGTGGGGCAGATCGGAAATCCCAACGCAAGATGGGAGAAGGACATCAATACCAATATCGGCGTCGATGCCAGCTTATTTGGCGGCAAGCTGGATATTACGGCGGATTATTACCGGAAGGATATCCAGGACCTGCTGTTCAACCCGCCTGTACCGGGCGGGCAGGGTGCAGGCACTCCTCCTTATGTGAATATTGCCCGTATGAAGAATGACGGGCTGGACCTTTATATCTCTGCCCATCAGTCCGTGACCAGGGATCTCCGGCTGGATGAAAGCGTCTCGTTCACTACGTATAACAACCGTATCGTAAAGGTGACGGACAATGCGTTGTATTTCGATGTAAATGATACCCGTCACTTCGGGACCAATTTTATACGCAACCAGGTGGGGCAGGCTACCGGCAGCTTTTACGGGTACAAGATCATCGGCTTCTGGAACAGCAAGGATGAGGTAGACGCCGCCAATCAGGAGGCCAGGCAGGCCACGGGTAATGGGGCCGCCGTGTATCAAACGGACGCGGGCGTAGGCCGCTTCCGTTATGCAGACATAAAAAAAGACGGACAGATCACACCTGACGACAGGACCTTTCTGGGCAATCCCAATCCAGACTTCAGTATCGGCGTCAATCTACGGGCCACCTGGCGGGACCTGGATCTCAGCGCCTTTTTTTATGGGGTGCAGGGAAATGAGCTGACCAATATCATCAGCTATTGGACGGATTTTTATGGGAATTATGCCGGCGCCAAGAGCAAGACGGCCATGTATGATTCCTGGACCCCGACCCATCACAATGCCAAGGTAGCCATCCAGGAGACAAAATCTTACCAAAGCTCGGGAGGGACGTTCAATTCCTATTTCGTACAGGACGGCAGCTATCTGAGGCTGAAAAATATACAGCTTGGGTATAATGTGCCTGCGGACAGGCTAAGCAGGGTCGGGATACAGAAACTGCGGATCTATGTGCAGGCGGCAAATATTTTTACGGCTACCAGGTATAAAGGATTAGATCCGGAGGTCAGCGGTCTCTCTATACAGGAGTTCGGGGTGGACGAAGGGATCTATAACAATCAGCGTACATTCCTGGCCGGGATCAACCTCAATTTTTAATAAAGAAAAATAAAGATATGCGATATAAGATATTTTCCAGGTGCTTCCGGCTTGCGATGGTAATTGCGGTTTTGCTGGCGAGTTCCTGCTCAAAGCGTTTTTTGGATTATGCACCCCAGGGTGCGTTGGGTGATGAAGTGCTTGCTTCTCCCAATGGGGTCAATCAATTACTCATCGGCGCTTATGCCGCGCTGACGGGGCAGGGGGCCTACGGGCTTGCCCTTGGCGGTGGTACGGCCTGGGCCACTCCACCGAGCAATTGGATCTATGGCAGCTGTTTTGGGGGGGAAGCGCAGGCCAACGGCACTTCCTGGATCGTGGTGGCGACCAATACCTTTTTTGATGACAAGTGGAAGGCTGATTATGAGGGTGTCAGCCGTTGCAACAATGTGATCCGGATTGCCGGTAAGACCGCAGGTATCAAACCGGCCGATCTGTCCAATATACTTGGCCAGGCCCGTTTTCTTCGTGCTTATTATTATTTCGATCTGAAGAAGATGTTCAATATGGTGCCCTGGATCGACGAGACTACCACGGACTTCAAGCAGCCGAACGACAAGGACATCTGGCCTTTTATCACGGCCGATCTGCAATTTGCATTTGCCAATATGACCGAGACCCAATCTGAAACGGCGCGTGCCAATAAATGGGCGGCTGGGGCATTTTTGGCCAAGGCCTATTTATATCAGAAGAAATATGATTCTGCGAAGCTGTATTTCGACCAGGTGATCGGCGGCGGGAAGACGAGCGGCGGATATAAATATGCTTTAAACCAGAATTTCAGCGATAATTTCAAGCCGGAAAAAGAGATCAACAATACGGAGGTCGTTTTTACGGTGGCTATGGCCTCCAATACGGGCAATGGCAGCATTGCCACTGCCAACCAGGGTGATATGCTGAACTATCCCATCAACAGCCCTTTTGGCTGCTGTGGCAATTTCCAGCCTACCATCGACATGGTGAATTCTTTTCGCACGGATGCGATCACCGGGCTGCCTTATCCCGATGACTACAACAGCAGCACCCATGCCATCAAAAGCGATCTGGGTGTCACTGCCGGCGCGTCCTTTACGCCGGACGCGGGAACGGTGGACCCCCGGCTGGACTGGACGGCAGGCAGAAGGGGAATCCCTTATCTGGACTGGGGGCTGATGCCGGGCTCTACCTGGATGTGGACCCAGACAGGGACGGGGCCGTATGTGAATAAGAAGCGTGTTTACTGGCAAGCCACCCGGAACAAATATTATGACGGACAGTCCTGGGCCCCGGGTTCGGCGGTGAACTACAACGTGATCAGCTTTTCGGACGTGCTGCTGATGGCGGCCGAATGCGAGGCTCAGCTGGACCATCCCGACAAGGCGCAGGAATATGTGGACAGCGTCCGTGTACGTGCGGGACATTCCAGCGGGTACGTGTACAAGTACACGGATGATACCAAGCCGCTGGATGGGTTTTCCTCTACTCCCGCGGCCA
>DASZVM010000452.1:0-4083 GCA_035547295.1 Puia sp.
GCCTACCAATGCATCTTCCAGGCGATCTAATACTTCCTCATCACCGGTGCTCTTGCCGGCGATCGCTTTGGACAGCCGGGAGAGAAAGCCCTCTTTTGTCTTTTGCAGCCCCTGATCTAAGCTTTCCTTTTCTTTCTTGCCGAATAGCTTGTCGAAAAATCCCATAGGTTGATATTATGCATTAAATGTACCAAACAAACAAAAAAGCCGCCCCGCTAAGAGACAGCTTTTATAATCTTACTTAACCCGATAATTATTTTTGTGCCAGGAATTCCTTGATCTTGTCCTTATGCACGATGGCTTCCTTAAAGGTATAAGCCCCTGTCTTGGAACTGCGCACAGCGCGGATCACCTTTGTCCAGTTCTTGGCCTCGGCAGCAGCCTTGGCATCCTTGGTCTTGATCGCGGTTTTAGCTTGCTTTGCCATGGTTATTTAATTTCTTTATGAACAGTTACTTTCTTTAAAATAGGGTTGTACTTCTTCAGCTCCAGACGCTCAGGAGTGTTTTTCTTGTTCTTCGTGGTGATATACCGGCTGGTACCAGGCTTACCGCTGTTCTTGTGCTCGGTACATTCGAGGATTACCTGGACCCTGCTGCCTTTCTTTGCCATAATTTGGACAGTTTAGGAATAATTTAAATCTTTTCGCCGTTGGCTCTTAATTGTTTTACAACAGTGTACAAACCATTTTTATTGATCGTACGCAGACCCTCCGAAGACACCTTCAAAGTGATCCATTTGTCTTCCTCGGCCAGGAAGAAACGCTTCGTCTGCAAGTTGGGTAAGAACCTGCGCTTAGTCTTTATATTCGAGTGCGATACGCTGTTTCCGCCAACCGGCACCTTACCCGTGATTTGACAAACTCTAGCCATGAAACTATTTTTAGGACGGCAAAGGTACTTAAACCCTCGTAATTCTCAAAAAGAAATAACAGTTTTTTCAACGATTTGTCCACACCGGTGGATTACCCTTTCTTGGAAAGCTCCCTCTAATGATGTAAGGGCGAATCAGCTCCGTCAAAGGGCAATCACAGCGAAAAAGCGATCACATAATCCCCCAGCTGCGTCTTCAGCTTCCCATGCCCGCCGGCGGCAATAACTATATATTGCTTACCGCCAATAGAATAGGTCATGGGAGCAGCCTGTCCTCCGGCCGGCAGCTGATATTCCCAAAGCACGGCGCCCGTATGCTTGTCAAACGCCCGGAAATATCCGTCCCGGCTGGCGGCTACAAAGATAAGGTTACCCGCCGTTACGATGGCACCCCCAAAATTGATCGATCCCCAATTTTTTGCTTCGGGATATTTCTGCAGGTCCATCATATGCCCCAATGGTACTTCCCAGGTCTTTTCCCCTGTATGCAGATCGATGGCCAGCAAGGTCCCCCAGGGCGGACGGCTCTGCATGAGGAACCCGTTCTCAGGATCTGCCGTAAACAGGTAGCTCCGTTTCATCACATACGGCGTGCCTTGTTGCCGCCCAGTCTCTGCCCGGAGTATTTCGTCGCTCTTCCTCTCTTCTTCACCTATCTTTTCCCTCGGGATCATCCGGATCACTGCAGGGACCCGGTTGATATTGGTGATCAGCAGCTCGTCCACGGGATCGTAGCACATGCCGCTCCAATTGATGCCACCCACATTCCCGGGCGTCACAATGGTGCCCTGATAGCTGGGTGGGGTGAACGGCCCCTGGTTGACCAATTGCTCCACCTTGTGCTCAGCGGCGGCCTGCAGCGCGGGTGTAGGTCCCCAGGCATCCGCGACAGTGAAGCGCTGCCATCCCAGGGGGGCCGGCAATACAGGGAAGGGCTGTGTGGGAGAAGCCTCCTCCCCTTCTACCGTGGAAGCAGGCACCGGCCGCTCTTCCACAGGGAACAACGGTTTGCCCGTCACCCTGTTCAGGATAAAGATATGCCCCATCTTGGTCCCTACTGCCACGGCCGGCACCTTCTTTCCATGCTTCGTCACTTCTATCAGCACAGGCTGAGCCGCAATATCATTGTCCCAGATATCGTGGTGCACCACCTGGAAATACCAGGCCATCTTTCCTGTGGCCGCATAAAGCGTCACAATGGAATTGGCATATAAGTTCTTTCCCTTTCTTTCACCTCCATAATAATCCGGACTGGGGCAGGTAGTGGGGATAAACACCAGCCCCCGTGCTTCGTCCACGGAAATGACGGACCAGGCATTGGCCCCTCCGGTCCTGGCGGCATCGGGCCCCTGCCAGGTTGCGGCAGCCGTATCTCCCGGATGATGGATGGCAATGGGATCCCAGGTCCATTTCAGCCTGCCGGTATGCACATCATAAGCCCGGACGACACCGGGCGGATAGTCCATCCGCTGGTTATCCCCGAGGGACGAACCCACGATCACCAGGTCGCGGGTAACAGCCGGAGGCGAGGTCTCCGCCAGATCGCTGCCAAAACCTTTTTTGAGGTCCACCGTGCCTGTGTCGCCAAAGTTCCTGTTGATCTGCCCGGTCCGGGCGTCAAGGCTGATCAGCCGGCCGTCAATGGTCGCCACGAAAATGCATTTGACAGGCCCTCCCGCGGGCCAGGCGGTCACTCCCCTGGAAGCCAGGTCCGAATAACCCTTATGCAGGTCCACATGGGGATCGAACCTCCATTTCTCCTGCCCGGTGACGGCATCGATGGCCATGACGCGACCGGTGGGCGTATTAAAATAGAGCACCCCGCCGAGCATGATGGGGGTGGATTCAAAAGCGGCACTCTCAGCGAGATGCGTGCCTTCATAAGTCTTCAGCTCTCCCGTACGATAGGTCCACGCCACTTTCAAATGGCTGACATTGCCGGTATTGATCTGCCCGATGGCAGCATAGCGCATGCCGCCCGCATCACATCCGTAAAAGGGCCAGGCGGCGTCAGGCGATTGTCCCATAACAGTCAGGCTTGCGGCCAGCGCAACGACCAGCAGCGTTCGATATTGCTTACCCGGTTTCATGATAGGTGTTTTATGTTTCATCGAATTTACCTGTTTATGGAGGCGACACAGGTGCGCTTTGACCAAAAGACGTTTCCTGTTGACGAGTAGAAATGATAATAATTAATTAATTTACCATTCCCTTTTGCATGCTCTACTTTGTGCAAAATGGGTATAATGACAGAATTAATGAAAAGACGTACGATAGTAAGGGACATAAGCTGGCTTTCATTCAATAGCAGAGTGCTGCAGGAAGCAGCAGACGCTTCCGTTCCCCTCCGGGAAAGGATACGCTTTTTAGGGATCTTCTCCAATAATATGGACGAATTCTTCCGCGTAAGGGTGGCCACCCTGAAGAGGATGAGCGAATACAGCGGACGAAAGACAAAGATCAACATGCACCTGGAAGTATCTCCGGACAAGATCCTCAACGATATACAATCCATGGTGCTGGAGCAGAATGAGGAATTCGACGCCATCTGGAATGAGATCCGGAAGGAGATGGAAAAAGAAAAGGTCTTTTTGGTATCGGAGGATCATCTGGATCACAACCAGCAGCAGTTCATCCAGAACTATTTCGAGGAAGAGGTCCGCTCCAATATCATCCCCCTCATGATCGAAAGCATCCCTCAATTCCCCTATCTGCGGGATAAATCCATCTATCTGGGAGTGGTGCTTTCCCGCCAGGACGGCAGCATGAAACGTCAATACGCATTGATAGAGGTCCCCAGCCGGGTATTGGGCCGTTTTGTCCAGCTGCCCTCCCCGGCGATGGATGAACATCATATCATATTGCTGGAGGACATCATCCGGTACAACCTCCGCAGCATCTTCGCTTATTTCGGCTATGACACCTACAGCTCCTGGGTCTTCAAGGTCACCCGCGACGCAGAGATCGACCTCGACAACGATGTGTCCACTACCCTTATGCAGAAGATCGAGAAAGGACTGAAGAACCGTCGCCGGGGAAAACCGGTACGTTTCGTCTACGATAAGGAAATGGATGAGCACCTGCTGGAATACCTGATGAAACGGATGAACCTGGCCCGTAAGGACAACCTGATGCCGGGAGGGCGTATCCATAATTTCCGGCACTTTATGGATTTCCCCGACGTGTTCCCCAAAAAAGGCCAGCGGAAAAA
>DASZVM010000453.1:0-2984 GCA_035547295.1 Puia sp.
TTTTATCATTGCCGTTACAGCGGAGACCAACCGGGCTCCTTTTGACCTGGCGGAAGCGGAATCGGAGCTTACCGCGGGGTTCCATACGGAATATTCCGGGATGAAGTTTGCGCTGTTCTTCCTGGCTGAGTATGTAAATATTTTTATCGTGTGCGCCATCGCAGCTACTTTGTTCCTGGGCGGCTGGATGCCTTTACACATCGGGCATTGGGCGGGGTTCAACCGGGTGATGGATTATGTGCCGTCCTCCATCTGGTTTATTGGTAAGACCTTTTTCCTGATATTTTTGATCATGTGGTTCCGCTGGACCTTCCCACGGCTGCGTATCGACCAGCTGCTGGACCTGGAATGGAAGTATCTGCTGCCGATAAGCATGGTCAATTTATTATTAATGACACTGATAGCCATCGAGGGGTGGCATTTTTAAAATGTTCTTAAAAAAATACATATCGGACATTGCGGGCGCGGTACGATCCTTGTTGAAGGGAATGCGGCTGACGGGATATTATTTCACTCACCGGAAAGAGATCATAACGCAGCAATACCCTGACAACAGGGAGGAAATGAAGCTTCCCGGGCGGTTCCGGGGGGAAGTGGTCATGCTGCATGACGAGCATAACGAGCATGCATGTACGGGATGTACGGCCTGTGAGCTGGCCTGTCCCAACGGGACCATCAAGATCATTACCAAATTCGATATAACACCGGAAGGCAAGAAGAAAAAGGCGCTCGATACCTTTATTTATCACCTGGAGCTTTGCACAATGTGCAACCTATGTATCGAGGCCTGTCCTACGGATGCTATCCGGATGGCGCAGAATTTTGAACACAGTGTGTATGACCGCAGCGAACTGACAAAAAAATTAAATAAACCGGGTTCTAAAATCAGAGAGGGCGTTGAATAATGAGCGCGTCTGCCGTCGTTTTTTATATACTTTCCTTTTTTATCCTGGCTACCGGCCTGCTGGCGGTGACTTCCAGGAAAATATTCCGTTCAGCCATCTGGCTGCTGTTCTCTCTCACGGGTATTGCGGGGTTGTATTTCTGGCTGCAGATGGAATTTATTGCGGCGGTCCAGGTAGTGGTCTATGTGGGGGGGATCGTGGTGCTCATCATCTTTTCTATTTTTCTCACTCAACAATCAGGGAAGGATCTGCCGGCGCCTCTCCGGGGCAGGGCTATATTTTCCGTGCTGGCGGTCTGTGCGGGGTTCCTGCTTACATGCGTTTTGCTGCGACAGTACGCTTTTGGGGCGGCGGGACGTCCTGCCGGGATGGGGAATGAGGGTATTGCGAGCGTGGGGAATATCGGCGCGCAGCTGCTCAGCACTTCGGAGCATGGGTACGTATTGCCCTTTGAAGTGATCAGTGTCCTGTTGCTGGCGGCCATGGTGGCCTGTATCGTCATTGCGATCAAAACAAAACCGGGTGACAAATGAACCAGGTACCATTGAACCATATCTTGTATGTGAGCACGGCGCTTTTCTTTATCGGGATGTATGGTCTGTTCACGAGACGCAATATGATCACGATGCTGATGTCGGTGGAGCTGATATTGAACAGCGTGAATATCAATTTTGTCGCTTTTAATAAGTACCTGTACCCCGACAAGCTGGACGGAGTCTTTTTTACCTTGTTCATTATCGCCATTGCCGCGGCGGAAGCGGCGGTGGCCATTGCGATCATTATCAATCTGTACAGGAACCTTCATTCCATCGATGTGGAGGCTGCCGATGAAATGAAATTCTGAATATTACTGATATGCCGGATCATGTATATATAATTTTAATTCCTTTGCTGCCACTGGCTGCTTTTGTCATGCTGGGGCTGTTCGGCAGGAAATACTTAAAACACCTTGCCGGAGTCATCGGAACAGGGACAACGCTGGTCTCTGCAGGGTTGTCATTATGGCTGGCTTACGGATATTTTTCCGAAGGCATCGCTCGCGGTTTTTACCAGACCATTGTTCCTTTCAAAACGGCCTGGCTCTCATTCTCTCCGGGACTTTCCATCGACATGAGCATTATCCTCGATCCCATCTCGGTGATGATGATCGTCGTGGTCAGCTTTGTTTCCTTTATGGTGCATCTCTTTAGCCTGGGGTATATGAAGGGAGAGGAGCGGTTCGGCACTTATTATGCTTTTCTTGGACTCTTTACTTTTTCCATGCTGGGGCTGGTGTTGTCGGGAAATATCTTCGGGATCTATATTTTCTGGGAACTGGTGGGCTGCTCGTCTTACCTGCTCATCGGGTATTATTTTGACAGACCGGCGGCTGTGGCCGCGGCTAAAAAAGCTTTTATTGTCACCCGATTTGCGGACCTGGGATTCCTCATTGGGATATTGATCCTGTCCTTACATGCGGAGACGTTGGATTTTCGTACGTTGATCCAGCGGCTTACGGAACCTTCTCCGCAACTGGCAAGTATTACCACAGCTTCTTTTCTGGGTATTTCGGCCCTGGCCTGGGGGTTGGTCCTGGTATTTATCGGAGGGGCCGGCAAATCGGCCCTTTTCCCTTTGCACATCTGGCTGCCGGATGCGATGGAAGGGCCTACGCCTGTATCTGCACTGATCCATGCGGCAACGATGGTGGTGGCGGGTGTATACCTCGTGGCGAGGCTGTACCCGGTATATGCGCTGTCCGATCCTGCGGTGCTGAAGGTGGTGATGTATGTGGGGGCTATCTCGGCCCTGCTGGCGGCGATCATTGCCTGTACGCAGACGGATATCAAACGGGTATTGGCCTATTCGACGATGTCGCAGATAGGGTATATGATGTTTGCGCTGGGGGCGCTGGGATATACGGCGGGGCTTTTTCATCTTTTTACCCATGCTTTTTTTAAGGCATTGCTTTTCCTCTGCGCCGGGATGATCATCCATAAAGTGCATAGCAATGAAATGAAGGATATGGGAGGACTACGGAGATCGATGCCGCTGACGCACGCCTGCTTTCTGGTCGCCTGTCTGGCTATTGCGGGGATA
>DASZVM010000454.1:0-4647 GCA_035547295.1 Puia sp.
GTTCATCTTCGGTAAGCAAACGGTCACTACGAAGGTCAATATCATGATGCCGAAAGGAAGCACCCATTTAAAAGTACATTAACACCCAAGTATCATGCCCGAGGAAAAAAATACAGATCCCCACTGGCGGAAGGATTTTCCCATCGAACGCACGGCGGCTACGGCGATCAGCCGGCGCGATTTCGCCCGCTATTTATGTCTCGTGTCCGGAGGTCTTGCAGCGGGTAGCGGCTTTGTCGCGCTAAAAGCGCAATTCGCACCGCCGCCGGAAGTCGCAGGGGAACACAAGGTCTGCAATGTAAGCGACGTACCCGTAGGTGGAACGCACGCTTTTGTGATCGCAGGCAGCACCATACCCTATATCCTCATCCGGCTGGAAAACGGCGCATGGAGGGCATATGAACAGAAATGCACCCATCTTTCCTGTGCCGTATTTTACAGGCCGGGCAGCGGGCAGATAGAATGCCCCTGTCACAACGGTTTTTTTGATGCCATGACAGGCGAACAGCTGGCAGGGCCTCCACCCCGGCCATTACCAGCCCTGGAAGTGGTAGTAAAGGGTGAAGAGATCTTTGTAAAAGCATTCAACCATGAGTAATTTCAGGTCGGCACAAAGCAAAGCCCATCCCAACAAATCGAATACACTGATATCCGCGCTCATCTGCGTGCTGATCCTGAATATCAGCATCCAGATATGGTTGCTGTATACCGCCCTGAACAATGCCCTGGGCAAGCACAGCGGGATCGCCTGGCCGGCTTTTTTCGGCTCATTGGTCCTTTTCCTCGTCGGCTTTTGCTGGCTGTATTTTGTGCCTATGGGTACCCGGACGAAGCCTGGTGACGGGAAGAACAAATACGATTAAGATACCCTTTTACAGGCCATGGCAAACTCCCTGGCAAAATCGGCAAATGTCCTGCTTTCAGGTGCTTTATGTTTTTTGAACCCGTCAAATAGCCCTTCCCTGATGGCCTTTCCCGCAGCCACGACGAGTGTTTCAGCGGTATCCCGGGTAAACCCGTTCTGCATCAATCCTGCCAGCAAAGCATCGTCGGGGAATTCAACCCATGTTAATGGTCTATCGATCGCTTCGCTTAGCGTGGATGCGATCTCATTGCCGGTTTTTATATCGCTTATAAGATATCTGATCTGATGACCGCTGAAAGAAAGCCCGTTTAAAAGATCGAATGCCGTCTCTGCGATGTCGGAGGGGTGTGTCATCAGCAGCTCAACGGCTCCGCCGAGGTTATGACCGATAATACCCTGCTTTGTTGCCATTTCCAGGCTGCCATAAAAATTCGTGTAGAACATGGCAGGGCGTAAATGCACGACGTTCAACCCTGGTATTGCGTTCAGTTTTTTTTCCAGATCGTAGTACTTTGTCAATGGCGCCGTACCTGCAAGGGCCACGCCGATGCTGCTGAGGTTTACCACATATTGAATATTATTGAGCCTGATAGCCTGTACGTAATTCTCGTGCAGCTTATCTGCAAACACATAGTAGTCCGGGACTGAAAAATCCGGCGGGACCATGGTATATACGGCATCCGCGCCTTTGAATGATCGTAATACGAATCCGGCATCGGACAAAGATCCGACGGAAGGGATTGCTCCCAGCTTTTCAATCTCCCTCGCTCTATCCGCATTGGAGCTTATAACTTTTACTTCATGTCCGTTTGCCGTCAGTCTTTCTACCAGGATACGGCTGATATTTCCCAAAGAACCTGTTACTGTCAGTTTCATCTTTTTTGTTTTTTATGCTTGTGCAAAATTAAAATGGTACTTACTTTTGTACAAGTACTTACTCTAAAGTATGTATAAGATGACAGCAGTAAAGACAGCATCGACCATCCAGGAAAATAAAAGCAATGCATTTGCGGCCTGCCCTGTAACATTCGTCATGGAAAGGATCGGCGGGTACTGGAAGCCGGTCATTTTATTCAGTCTGTTGACGGGGACCAAACGATACAGCGAGTTAAAAAAGTCCATACCCGCCATCACGGAAAAGGTATTGATACAGCAATTAAAGCAATTGGAGGCGGACGGGCTTATTATCAGGAGATCGAGGCCCGTTGTTCCGCCGTATGTAACGTATGAACTTTCCAGGTCAGGGAAGGCGTTGAGACCTGTTTTGTATGCAATGGCGGAATGGGCGGTGGATCATGGGGGAAAGCAGTCTAAACAGTTTGTGAGGCAAATGGCAGATTTTCCGAAGGAATGATTATTTAAACTATCAAAGGGGAGCATCTTATCTAAGTAACAAACCCAACTATATATGAAGTTCCCGATCCTGTCCCTGGTTCTTTTGGTCAATACTGTTTGTCTTGGCAACGACATTGACTCCCTGCAAACATATCATGATGTGAATCAGTTTCTTGCGAAGAAGGTCGACAAATTCTTCAAACAATATCCTCCGTTGTATGATAGCCCTTCGCAGCGATAGTCAGTCATGGCCGGAACAGGTTCTTCAAGATTGATATTGAATATAATACCCATCCTGCCCGGGATCTTTCCTTTGAAAAGATAACTTTTAAGACAAGCCAGTGTTACGGCCGATGTCCTGTATTTGAATTAACGATCAATAAGGACAGGACCGCTACCTATCATGCGATCATGTATAATGACAAAGCAGGAGAATTCAAAGGGATCATACCTGCGCAGGAATTTGATGAGCTAATGGAGCTATTAAGGTACCTGGAGCCCGACAAATTGAACGACAGATATGATGTCAGCTGGACGGATGACCAGACTGCAACTACTGAAATACAGTATAACGGCCTGTCAAAAACCATTTCAGACTATGGGAAGATCGGTACGTTCGGGTTGGCCATCCTGTACAATAAGTTCTTCGCCTGGCGCACATCGGTTGACTGGGCTAAATAAACGTCTGCCATTCAGGGGCATGCATTTATAGTTTGACAAATGTAAAGCTCTTCTTTTCGCCGGTGGCCTGATCGACAAGATGGACGATATACTGTCCCGCTGCCAATTGTCTTGCCGGTATGGTCGTTGAATAAGCTTCTATCCGGGCTTTATAAAAGGCATTCCCATTCATGTTGACGATCTCCACCAGCAGGATCCTGTTCTGCGTGTTCAGCAACGTCAGCTGGCTGCCGACAGGATTGGGATATCCGACGACGCCAAGATTGCCAACTACCATCCTCACCTGTTGTGACATGGGGCTTACACAGGCGCCCTGGGTAGATTGCACCGTATAATCGCCTGATCGTTGGGGGACAAAACGTGCGTCATTGGCTCCCGGAATAGAAGACCCGTCAAGATACCACTGGTTGCCGGCAGTAAAGGAGGAAGACAGTTGTCCGGCGCTATCCGTGATCACCGGCGCAGGGATATCCGGCAGGGTGAAATCAACGCCATCGCTGTATTTGAATGCGCCACTGTACCACAGCCGCAGCCTGACGGTATAGGTCTTACCCGGTGCAAGGCTGTTGGCGGAGGCCGTAACAGTAAGTCTTGCATTATTGACCTTATCCGGTGTAGCCGGCAGGTTCGTGGTCGTTTGACCGGGGGCCGTGATCTGGAAAGAGACGCTGTCCGCTTCACTCCTGCTCGTCTCGAGGATAGCCGCAAACCTTTCCACGCAGGCAGCGTCCAATACGACGGTGGGACCATCCACCTTCCAGCTGCCGGAGACCCTGTAGGGATCGGACATCTTGCTGGTACATCCATTTTGCGTTGCCTGGACAGTATAGCTGCCGGTATCACGAGGCGACCATCCGTTGTCCACAGCCCCTGCAATCGGCTTACCGTTGAGATACCATTGATTGCCCGAAAGAGCGCTGGACCAAAGCGCGGATGATGAAAAAGTAATTACAGGCTTGGGAATGCCCGCCGCGGTAATGGTCGTGGGAGCGCTATAGGCCCACGCACCTTTGTAAAATAGCCTGAACCGGACAGTGTAAGCAGCGCCTGGTATCCATGCCGTATCCGATGGCGCTGTGCAGGTGACGTTGCCATCCTTTACAAAACCAGGGCTTGCGGCGATATACTGTACCTTATTGTCCGGCGAGGTAACTTCAAACGAAAGGCTGTCGATCTCGCCATATAAGACTCCTGCCGAGGCAGAAAGCTGCATGGTACAGGGATAATCGACATAGCTTGAGGACACCGCATTGATCTGCCAGCCACTTACAGGGCTTTTCAGCAACATCCCGCCAAAGCCTGTAATAAGCACATTGCTGTCCGGTGTAAAGGAGATAGCGTTGCCGCCATGGTCGTAGCTTTGCTGCCAGGTGCGCCCGCTGTCGATGGTCTTGTAGATAAAACCAAAGTTCGTGGGACCAAGGTCGTTCCCGCCCGCGATATACCCTACCCGGGGATTAAAAAACCGGATAGTGTTGATCTGCGGCTCACCCACATAATTATTGATCAAAGGGTTCTGCGACTGCCAGGTGGCGCCTGCGTCATGCGTGGTAAAGATCGCTCCGCTTTCGCCGGCTACAAACCCCGTCTGTTTGTCTGTGAACCAGATATCTGTCAGCCAGTTGACATAGTCATTGGTAAGAGCCATCAGCGTCCAGGTTTTAGCGCTATCGGTGGTTTTGTACAACTGGTAACCCCGGATGGCAAATGCCGTCGATTCGTCGACATAAAAGATCCTGGTGAACGTCTCGCCGTTGTATTGTGAA
>DASZVM010000455.1:0-7025 GCA_035547295.1 Puia sp.
CCCCTTTGCTCGGAGAGGATATATTTTCAAGTCTCCCGAGATCGCCGCCTATTATAAAAAACAGCCATGGTATCTGCCCGACCCCACTTACACACCGGACCCTGGTAGCCTTACCAAAAAAGAACAGGATTGGCTGGAGAAAAATAAATAAAATAATGGGAGCCCCGTCATACCTGGACGTCTCCGCACATTCCCGTATCAAAAACGTACAGTGACAAACCAGGGTCATACATAACAAGCTGACTGATAATCAATATCTTTCCGGCACATTATTCGTTGCAATAAAGCATCCAACCAACGGACCATGCTTAACAATTACATAAAGCTCGCCTGGCGCAACCTTTCAAAACAGCGATTCTATACCGCCCTGAACATAATCGGCCTCTCCCTGGGCATCGCAGGAGGGCTGCTCCTATTCCAGTTCATACGGTTCCACCTCAGCTTTGACCGCCGCTATCAAAAAGACGGGCAATTGTACCGGGTCGTCACAGAATTGCATCTCGACGATGGCTCCGTCGTCCATGAGAAAGGCTCCCCCTTCCCCCTGACAGCAGCCTTGCAGGGTGAAGCTTCCCAGGTAAAAGACCATGCCGTGCTTTTAAATATGCGCAGCATCACCATCGGCGTACCCGGCAGTGGCAGTTCAGACCGTCCCAGGTTCTTTTCCGAAGAAGGGAATGTCGCTTTTACGGATGCTCGCTGGTTCAACCTCTTCGACTATACGTGGATAAAAGGCTCTTCCACCACCTCGCTGGCTGCACCCGGCACCGCCGTCGTCACCCGGAAGCTGGCAGACAAATATTTCGGGAAAGACGATCCTATTGGAAAGACCATCCGTCTGAACGATAAATTCCCAGTGACCATCACCGGGCTGCTGGAAGACTATCCCGGCAATACGGACCTGAAAGTGGATATGTTCATATCCCAGCCCACCTTTAGCATCTTTAATCCCGATCTCGCAGCCGAGATGCGGACACACTTGGGTACGATCAGCTCCTACATGTCTTCCTTTGTATGGCTGCCGGATGCTGCGGCAAGGGACAAGGCAGAGGAAGCCATCGTCCGGCTTAAAAAACAGAATTTTGACAGCAGCGTACAGAACGCGTACCAATTCCATCTCCAGTCACTAAAGGATATGCATTTCGATGCCCGTTTTGACGGCACCATGCAAAAGTCCATGCTTGTTACGCTGGCTATCGTAGGATTATTCCTCGTAGTGATAGCCTGTTTCAACTTTATCAACCTCGCGACCGCACAAAGCGCAAAACGGGCCCGGGAGGTCGGTACCCGTAAGGTGCTGGGCAGCACCGCTGCCGGCATATTCTGGCAATTCATGACAGAGACAGCCTGTATGGTGCTGGGGGCCACCGTGCTTTCAATGATACTGATCAGGCTGATCCTCCCCATATCCCATCGCTGGCTGCAGGTGCAGCTGCCTTTTGATCTGTTGCATGACAAAGGCCTGGCATCCTTTCTGCTGCTGCTTGCCGGCACCGTCACAGTATTGGCGGGATCATACCCCGCGCTGGTCCTCAGCCGGTGGAAGCCCGTCACCGCACTAAAGAATAAAGTATCCGACACAAGGTCCGTGCTGTTCCGGAAAGTGCTGATCCTCCTGCAGCATGTCGTCGTACAGGTGCTGATCATTTCCACCATCATCATAACGCTGCAGACGAGATATATGAAGGATGCCGACACCGGCTTCAACAAGGACGCCGTCCTCATGGTCCCTCTTCCCACACCCGATAAAAGCAAGCTGGCTTCATTGGAGCAGCAATTAAGGTCCCTGCCCGGCATAAGCTCCGTCAGCTTTTGCTATCAGGCTCCCCTGGCCGAAGGCAACCTGGGAGGTTCCGTCAGATACGACAGCCGGAATTGGGAACCTTTTATAGGACGCACCGTTGTGGGGGATTCCAATTTCCTCCATACTTTCCAGCTACAGCTGCTGGCAGGGAGGAATCTGCAGCAGAGCGATACGGTACGGGAGTTCCTCATCAATGAAACCCTTGTCCATAAGTTCGGGTTCAAAGACCCACGGCAGGTCATCGGCCATCAGGCCGTGGCGGGAGGACTTTCCGATCTCCCCGGGACCATCGTAGGGGTGGTGAAGGATTTTAATATCCAGCCCCTGTACGCCAGCATGGAACCCGTGCTGATCACCACCCTGCGGGAAAGGTACCGTTATGCAGCCATCAAGGTCCGCGGTGGACGCCAGACACAGGTACGGGAAAGCATTCAAAAAGCCTGGCTATCCGTCTATCCCTCCGATGTTTTCGGGTACCGCTACCTGGATGAGCAGATCGACACCTATTATCACAAGGAGGACCTGTTGAACAAGCTGATCAATACCACCGCCCTGATCGCCATTATCATCAGCTGTCTGGGCTTATCAGGGCTCATCTCTTTCTTTGCCTTGCAACGGACAAAAGAGATCGGTATCCGGAAAGTGCTGGGAGCAACGGTCCCCGGTATCATCTATCTGCTGTCAAAGGACTTTTTGATCATGGTAGCCGGGGCAATGGCAGTCGCCGTGCCTGCCGCCTGGTGGTTTATGCATGCCTGGCTGCAAAATTTTGCCTACCGGATATCCATCAATTGGTGGGTATTCGCCCTGGCCGGGCTGCTGTCGGCCCTTATCGCCCTCTGTACAGTGAGCTGGCAGGCTTTCAAGGCCGCCGTAGCCAATCCCGCGGAAAGCCTGAGATCAGAATAGGCTCCCCATGCTGACATAGGGTTGTCACTCCCCGCCACCATCTTGCAGCATGATCAAAATCATGTAAGATGGAAAAGCTGGATCTGGCAAAAGCGCATAAAGACTATTTTTTGGCAAAGACAAGCCCTGGGATCGTAGACATCGGTCCCGCCATGTTCCTGTCCCTTGCAGGCCAGGGCGATCCTTCGGATAAGGAATTCACGCAAGCCATACAGACGCTGTATACCACCGCCTATACCATAAAATCCATTTGTAAATCACAAAAAAACGACTTCGTCGTCTCCAAGCTGGAAAGCCTCTGGTGGTTTGATGAGAAAAAATTCGGGAGCTTTTCTATATCCGATGCCCCCCTCAAAGTACCCAGGAACAAATGGGAATACAGGCTGCTGATCCGTGTACCGGAATTTGTCACCAATGAAATGACCGAAGACGCTATAGACTCCGTGATCTTAAAAAAGCAGATACAGGAAGCCGGCGGGGTCCGGCTCTTTTCCATGACCGAAGGGAAATGCGTACAGGTACTCCATACAGGACCTTTTTCGGAAGAGCCAAAAACATTACAACGCGTCAACGACTTTATCACCGAAAGAGGTTTGGCAAAGAACGGCCTTCACCATGAGATCTATCTCTCGGACTTTAGAAAAACACCGCCTGAAAAATTGAGGACGATCTTACGGGAGCCGGTGAAATAACTGGTTTATGACCCGCACACCGCCTCACAGGATGGATGCATCTATCTGTAATACCTCCTGAAAAAGATCCCCGCCGCCAGCCCCAGGAACAAGAGCGTCAGCCAAAACCATATCCCCATCAGCACACCCAGATAGATCACAAAAAAGATGCACCCCACTACTTTCAGATAATCCATCATACGGGAAAAAACGTACAGCTGGAGACTGTTGAGGAATAATAATATGCTATAGCTCCAAAGAACAAGAAGGAATGCATCCGTATAACGCAAGGACCCTGGTGTCAGCAGCCCCATGGTGACGATCTCGGGAGTAAGAAGGAGCAGATAGAACCATCCGTACCCGATAAACCGTTGCCACAGCGATACAGCCATACCCCTGTAAAAGTCCAGCCGGCTCACCTCCATTCTTTTTATAAGATAGATCAACACCCCATGTCCCAGCAGGCCAAAACTGTAAAAAAGAAGGATCATCTGCATATCGTACCGGTCAGGAGCACCGCCCGCCAATATCAGATATAAAACACCGCAGCTGTAGAGCTTGATCACCAGCAGCAGCGTCTTTCGTGTGGTAAGTACATATCGTATCAAAAAGGTCCGGTAGGATCGCAGCCGTCCCGGCGACAGCCTGCCTGGCCTGCTCCATCCGCCTATTCCTATCATTCTCCTCCCGGCCCCCATGCCCGGCACATATAAAAGCCGGAGATACCAGCCCGCGCTTATCCCGCAGACCGCCAAAATATACACCAGCACGACCACCGTCGATGCATACCAATGTGCATGAAAACCCACCGCCAGCATGATCAGGGCATACAGACTCACCGGCAGGAAGAGCATACCCTGCACAAACAACAACAACCAATAGACCTGCCCCGCATCCCGCAAGGACAACACGCTGAGAAAAGAAAATTCCCGCCGCTGCAAAATAAAGGCGACAAACGAGGCGCACTTCCAGGCATAAACACTCCATGCCGCGAGGACCACGCATAGGAAGGAGGTGTCCGTCAGGATCCCTTTCATCAGCGAGTAATGATATTCCAGCAACCCCACATCATTTGCCCTGCCGACCGCCAGCACCGTAAAAAAGAACAGAAAGGCCAGCAGCCCCGCGTTCTGTCTGTAGTAGGTCTTAACAATGGACTTGAATAATACGATCCTGGTCATATCCATCTGCAAATTGAATATTTTTAGAAGTCAGCAGCAATCTTCTGTCGATAGTCAAAGCATTGCCGGGAAAGGCCTGATGAGAGCTGAATATAAAGCTGGTGTCGAGCTCCTGATGTCGTTGGTTCATGATCTCAGGCAGCAGTCCCGCCACTTCCGTATCCAGCGTGGCAAGGGGTTCATCCAGTAAAATAAGCGATGGCCGGCCTATCAGGGCAACCAGCAGGGATAACCGCTTGACCATTCCGCTGGAATAAGACCCGATGGGATTGGGCAGATAGGACCGCACGCCAAACGCGTCTATCAGCGCATGCACCTGTCCGGCAGAAGCTTTCCGGATATTGGAGTAAAAATCTATCAGCTCCCGTCCCGTGATAAAGACAGGATATAAAGGCTCAGCATCCGCCCAGCTCACCTGTCTTCTGTAAAGCACCGGGCTTTTTCGGCTGCTGACATCATTGATAAAGATCTCTCCTTCAAAAGGAGTCAAACCCGCGATCATCCGAAGCAGGGTTGTCTTTCCCGAACCATTGATCCCCTGCAGCCAGTAGATCCCTTTTTCCACCTGCAGAAGAGGGATGTCCAGTACAGGTTCACGGTTGTATTTTTTTTGGGTCTTGATGATCCTAAGCATGCCGGATTGGTCGCAGAAGACCCAGGAATATTACACCGTAGGTTAAAATGTGATATAGATCACATAACCGTCCGGACATTGCTTCCGTACCTTTACAGTGCTTATAAACAAAAAAGCTATGTGGTACAATACAAAAGCGACGGAATTACTGGGCATCGATTATCCCATCCTGCAAGGTCCCTTTGGCGGAGGTCTTTCATCCGTGGAGCTGGTGGCTGCCGTATCGAATGCCGGCGGGCTGGGCGGCTATGGCGCTTATACGATGACCCCGCAGGAGATCTACGATATAGATAAAAAGATCAAAGCCGCGACGGATAAACCATACAACCTCAATCTCTGGGTGTCGGATACCGATACGCCCGACGGCACTGTCAGCGATGAGCAGTATGAGCTGGCTGAACGGACGTTCAAGCCTTACTTTGATGAAGCAGGCATTCCTTTGCCTGCCAAACCCGCGCCATTCAAATCCCGGTTTGAAACCCAGCTGCAGGTGATCCTGGACATCCGCCCCAGGGTCTTTAGCTTTATGTTCGGTACCCTGCCGGAAGATATCCTTGAGCAATGCCGCAAGCTGGGTATCAGGACCGTTGGCGCAGCCACTACCCTGGATGAAGCCATCGCTTTGGAAGCCACCGGCGTGGATATGATCATCGCCTCGGGTTTTGAGGCCGGTGGTCACAGACCCTCTTTTCTCGCTTCTTCAGAGTCGTCGACCACCGGGACATTCGTACTGTTGCAACTGATAAAAGAAAAAGTAAAAACGCCCGTGATCGCTGCCGGAGGCATTGCCAGCGGCCGGGGAATAGCCGCGGCCCTAACGCTGGGAGCAGACGCGGTTCAGATAGGGACGGCCTTTCTCGCGTGTGACGAATCAAACGCGCTGCCCGTCCATAAACAAATGCTATTCTCCAGCGCGGCAAAATATACCACGCTTTCCCGGGCGTTCACCGGCAGGCTTGGCCGAGGCATCACCAGCAGGATAGCGGGAGACCTGCTGGGAAAGGAGAAGGACTTCCGACCCTTTCCTTTACAATCCACCTTTATGTCGTCTCTTAGAAAGGCTGCCCTCGGGCAGGAGAAATGGGACATGGTGCTCTTCTGGGGCGGTCAGATCGCACCCATACTAAAACAAAAAAAAGCAGGGGAATTGATGCGATCTTTGATCGAAGGGACAGGAAGCTTCTATCCCGCAACAAACGCCGCATTCTGACGCTCGAGCGCTTTCATCGCACTGTCCCGGCTCATATCCGTATCGGCAGGACCCGCGTTCGTCACATCCAGCACCAGGGGCGTGACACGCTTATCCGGGTGCGTATACGATGTACGTGTACCCGCGTACACCCGTCCGGCGCCTCTTTTCAGTGCTTCCTCCACCAGGGCGCGACCTATGCCGCGATGGACAAAGCTATAGCCAATTCAAACCTATAAAGGTGGCGTAATTAGACCTTATAAGGGGTTGATTTGGACAAATAAATGAGCTATCTTTATAAAAAGACCAGTATGCGACACGTATCTCTTATCATACCCGAGGGGGAGTCAAAGCTCAGCTGTATCATCCTCGCCTATGAGGTCCTGTTGACTGCAAACGAATACTATAAGGCCCACGACAAAACACCCGTACTCAAGGTAGAGCTTGTGGGGGAAAAGAAAAAGAACCAGGTACATAACGGTCTCTTCTCCATACAACCGGGAAAAAACTACAAGGACATCGATAAGACCGATCTTGTCATCATTCCCGCCATCGATAAGAATTTCGACAACATACTAAAAAAGAATAAAACTCTTGTTAGCTGGGTAAAAGATCAGTACATAGCCGGCGCCGAAGT